>NZ_JAMXRU010000003.1 GCF_024124745.1 Aeromicrobium sp. CnD17-E | reverse complement strand
CCTGCCGGCGGGCGAGACGGCCGGCGGCTCGCTCGAGCCGCACGGCATCGCCCTCTCCGCCGGTGCAGCCGGAGCCGCCACGCTGGGGCTCGCCCACACCGTCGGCGCGTGGCTGCTCGACAGCGTCGGCTGGGACGGACCGCGACGCTACGCGGCGACTCTCGACGCGGCAGAGCTCGACGACGACGTCGCCGTGCTCGTCATGGCCGACGGCAGCGCCACCCGCACCGAGAAGGCGCCCGGCCACCTCGACGGACGCGCGGACGCGTTCGACGCCGCGATCGCCTCGGCCCTCGCCGACGGTGACCCGGACGTGCTCGGCGGCATCGACCTCGACCTCGCCGCCGACCTCTGGTGCCAGGGTGCGACGACCCTGCGGGTCGCGGGCGACGCCGTGGCCGCGCGGGTGCACCGCGACGACGCACGCGTCAGCGCACGGTTGTCGCTCGACGAGGCGCCGTTCGGCGTCGGCTGGTTCGTGGCGTCCTGGCAGCTGGGCTGAGCCCCACCGCTACCCGGGTCAGGGGCGCGCAGGACCCGCGGTGCCGCCCGGGCCGCGGCGGTCGTCCTCGGCCAGCTTGTCGGCGGCGTCCTTCGCCTTGCCGGCGGCACCGTCGATCTTCTGCGTGTACTTGCCCTTGGTGGCCTTGTCGGCCAGCCCTGCAGCCTTGTCGATGCCCTGGTCGATCTTCGCGTTCTGCGTGCGCGCCAGCTCGGAGGCCTTCGCCTTCAGCTCGGGTGCGTTCTTCTTCAGCTTGTCCAGGAAGCCCATCGGATCTCTCCTCGGTCGCGGGGGAGCGGTCGTGTGTGCCTCGAGCGTACGAGAGACTCCCCAGGTGAGCAGTGTCGAACGCCTCGTGGTCGTCGTCGGCCCGACCGCGTCGGGCAAGTCGGCGCTCGCCGTCGACCTCGCCCTCGAGCTGGGCGGGGAGGTCGTCAACGCCGACGCCGTGCAGCTGTTCCGCGGGATGGACATCGGCAGCGCGAAGGTCACGCCCGAGGAACGGCGCGGCGTGCCGCACCACCTGCTCGACGTGCTCGACGTCGACCACGCCACGTCGGTGGCCGCCTTCCAGCGCGACGCCCGCGCCGCCGTCGAGGACTGCCTGCGGCGCGGCGTCACGCCGATCCTCGTCGGCGGTTCGTCGCTCTACGTGC
The DNA here is from genome assembly GCF_024124745.1 of Aeromicrobium sp. CnD17-E. Lineage (GTDB taxonomy): Bacteria > Actinomycetota > Actinomycetes > Propionibacteriales > Nocardioidaceae > Aeromicrobium. Next base: position 80,364 of record NZ_JAMXRU010000003.1, on the reverse strand, counting down.
GGGCCGTCGTCGACGACTTCGTGTTCCCGGGAACCGTGCCCCAGGTGCGCGAGAAGTACCAGCGTCGGCTCGAGACGGAGGGGCCGGAGGCCCTGCACGCGGAGCTGCGACGGGTCGCGCCGGACGCCGCCGAGCACGTGCTGCCCACGAACGGCCGGCGCCTCGTCAGGGCCCTGGAGGTCACGGAGATCACGGGGGAGCCGTTCGTCGCCACCCTTCCGCCGCACCGGTCGATCTACCCCGACGTGGTGCTGCTCGGCCTCGACGTCCCCCGTCCCGTGCTCGACGAACGGATCGTCTCCAGGGTCGACGCCATGTGGGACGCGGGCCTGGTCGAGGAGGTGCGGGGGCTGCTCGACCACGGACTGGCCGACTCGCCGACCGCGTCGCGGTCGATCGGCTACCAGCAGGTGCTCGCGATGCTCGACGGCGACCTGAGCGACGCCGAGGCCCGCGCCGAGACCGTCCGCGGCACCCGCGCGTTCGCCCGGCGGCAGGACCGCATGTTCCACCAGGACCCCCGGGTCGTGTGGCTGCCGCACGACGCTGACGACGTCCTCGAGCGGGCGCTCCGCGCGGTGCGCGGCGACGAGCCGGTTCCGTCGGGCCCCCGGACGTAGACTGGGACGTATGACTTTCCCCTGGCTCAAGGGGCACGGCACCGAGAACGACTTCGTCCTGCTCCCCGACCACGACGGCACGGTGCACGGCGACCTCGACCCGGCGTTCGTGGCGGCGCTCTGCGCACGACGTACGGGCCTCGGCGCCGACGGCGTGCTCCGCGTGGTGCGCTCGGCAGCGCTCGACGTGCCCGAGGCGGCTGCCAGCGCCGGGGAGTGGTTCATGGACTACCGCAACGCCGACGGGTCCGTCAGCGAGATGTGCGGCAACGGCGTCCGCGTGTTCGCCCGCCACCTCGTCGACGCCGGCCTCGTGCCGGCCGACGCGCCCGTGGTCGTCGGCACCCGCGACGGCGACAAGGTCGTCACCGTCGACGGCGACCAGCTCAGTGTCGACATGGGCGCCTACGACGTGCGCGGCACGTCGAAGGTCGAGGTCGACGGACGTGTGTGGGAGGCGCAGGACGTGCGCACGGGCAACCCGCACGCCGTCACCTTCGTCGACACCCTCGCCGACGCGGGCACCCTGCTGCAGGCGCCCACCTACGACACCGCGACCTACCCCGAGGGCGTCAACGTCGAGTTCGTCGAGCGCGTCGCCGACCACCACGTCGCCATGCGCGTCCACGAGCGCGGCTCCGGCGAGACCCGCTCGTGCGGCACCGGCGCGTGCGCCGTCGGGATCGCCACCGCGCTCGCCGACCACGCCCTCGACGCCACCGGCTCCACGACGTACCGTGTCGACGTCCCCGGCGGCACCCTGAACATCACGGTCGAGCCCACCCGGGTCGTCCTCGCGGGACCGGCCCGCATCGTCGCCACCGGAGAGATGGAGTGGATCGCGTGAGCGAGTCCGACACGAACGTTGCCAGCAGGCTGGGCATCGACCCCGTGGTCGACCGCGACCTGGAGGGCGCGCACGACGGACTCGAGCTCGCCGAGCGTCAGTCTCTGCGGCGCGTCGCCGGGCTGCGCACCGAGCTCGAGGACATCACCGAGGTCGAGTACCGCCAGCTGCGGCTCGAGCGGGTCGTGCTGGTCGGTGTCTGGACCGAGGGCAGCGCGGAGGACGCCGAGAACTCCCTCGCCGAGCTGAAGCTGCTCGCCGAGACCGCGGGCTCCGACGTCCTCGACGCGCTGCTCCAGCGTCGTCAGCGTCCCGACCCCGCCACCTTCATCGGCAGCGGCAAGGTCGAGGAGCTCACCGCCGCCGTGCAGGCCACCGGCGCCGACACCATCATCTGCGACGGCGAGCTGGCGCCCAGCCAGCTGCGCAACCTCGAGGACCGCACCAAGGTCAAGGTCGTCGACCGGACCGCCCTGATCCTCGACATCTTCGCGCAGCACGCGAAGTCGGCGGAGGGCAAGGCGCAGGTCGAGCTCGCCCAGCTGCAGTACCAGACCCAGCGCCTGCGCGGATGGGGCGGCAACCTGTCGCGCCAGGCCGGTGGACGCGCTGCCGGCGGTGAGGGCATCGGCGGTCGTGGTCCCGGTGAGACGAAGCTCGAGACCGATCGTCGTCGCATCCAGTCCCGCATGGCCAAGCTGCGTCGGGAGCTCACGGCGCTGCGCACCACCCGCGACATCAAGAAGGCGCGACGCCGGCGCAACGAGGTCCCGGCCGTCGTCATCGCCGGCTACACCAACGCGGGCAAGTCGAGCCTGCTCAACCGGCTGACCGGCGCGGGCGTGCTGGTGGAGGACGCGCTGTTCGCGACCCTCGACCCCACGACGCGCAAGACCCAGACGAGCGACGGACGCGTGTTCACGATGTCCGACACCGTCGGCTTCGTGCGCCACCTGCCGCACCAGCTGGTCGAGGCGTTCCGCTCCACGCTGGAGGAGGTGGCCGAGGCCGACCTCGTGCTCCACGTCGTCGACGCGTCGCACCCCGACCCCGCCGGCCAGATCGCGGCCGTGCGCGAGGTGTTCGCGGAGATCGAGGCGCTGCACGTGCCGGAGATCATCGTCCTCAACAAGGCCGACGCCGCAGACCCGCTCGAGGTCAAGCAGCTGCTCGCCCGCGAGCCGCACGCCGTCGTCGTCAGCGCCCGTACCGGCGAGGGCGTCGACGAGCTGCTCGCCGCGATCGAGGCCGACCTGCCCCGCCCCGCGGTACGCGTGGAGGTCGTGGTGCCCTACGAGCGCGGCGACCTCCTCAACCAGGTGCACGAGACGGGCGAGATCGAGGAGCTGGCGCACGAGTCCGACGGCACCCACCTCGTCGCCCGCGTCTCCGACGACCTCGCCCACCAGCTCAACGCCCTCTGACCCCTCGACCAGCGGAGGATCCTGCTGGTCGAGTGCCTCCACGAGCGCCAGCGAGGGGAGGTGTATCGAGACCACTCTGGGGTGTCGCTGGGGGTCGGTCGGCTCTGGGCCGTTGCCGGGTGGTCTCGATACGCACCGACGTGCTCGCTGGCGCTCGCCGTCGCTGCTACTCGACCAGCGAGAGGGTTCGCTGGTCGAGTGCCTCCACGAGCGCCAGCGAGGGGAGGTGTATCGAGACCATTCTGGGCCGACGCTGGGGGCCGGCTTGCGCGGATCTGTTGCCGGGTGGTCTCGATACGCAGGGACTTCGCAAGCTCGTCCCCGCTACTCGACCAGCGGAACCTACCGCTGGTCGAGTGCCTCCACGAGCGCCAGCGAGGGGAGGTGTATCGAGACCACTCTGGCCGACGCTGGGGGCCGGCTTGCACGGATCTGTTGCCGGGTGGTCTCGATACGCAGGGACTTCGCAAGCTCGTCCCCGCTACTCGACCAGCGGAACCTACCGCTGGTCGAGTGCCTCCACGAGCGCCAGCGAGGGGAGGTGTATCGAGACCACTCTGGGGTGTCGCTGGGGGTCGGTCGGCGCTGGGCCGTTGCCGGGTGGTCTCGATACGCAGGGACTTCGCAAGCTCGTCCCCGCTACTCGACCAGCGGGAGTCTCGCTGGATCTCCGCTGGCCCACCGTCGGCCGGGTGACCTCCTGTGGACACCCGGCCGACGGTGGGGAGGGGTCCGTCTAGGCTCGCTGGCATGCCCGACAGCCCCAGCGTCCGCGACGTCCTCCACGCCGCGGTCGGGGCGGTCGGCGGCACCGAACGACCCGGCCAGGTGGCGATGGCGGAGGCGGTCGCGGACTCGCTGGAGTCCGGGCGCCACCTCCTCGTGCAGGCCGGCACCGGCACCGGCAAGTCGCTCGGCTACCTCGTGCCGTCGCTGCTGCACCACAAGCGTGTCGTGGTCTCCACGGCCACGTTGGGCCTGCAGCACCAACTCGTCCAGCGCGACCTGCCCGCCCTGGTGAAGGGGGCGCACGAGGTGCTGGGCACCACACCCAGCTACGCCGTCGTCAAGGGACGCTCGAACTACGCGTGCCTGCACCGCGTGCGCGAGGGGGTTCCCGACGACCAGGGGGCGCTCGTGGACATCCCGGAGGGGACGCTCGGTGCCGAGGTGCTCGAGCTGCGCGAGTGGGCCGAGGAGCTCGCCACCCAGCGGGGGAGCGGCGACGGGTCGCACGGCGACCGCGAGTCCGCGCCCTCGCACACCGACCGTGCCTGGCGGCAGGTCAGCGTCACGCACCGCGAGTGCCTCGGTGCCACGCGGTGCCCGCACGCTGCCGAGTGCTTCGTCGAGCTCGCGCGGGAGGCCGCGTCGACGGCTGACCTCGTGGTCACCAACCATGCGCTCCTCGCCATCGACGCCATCGACGGCGTGCCCATGCTTCCCGAGTACGACGCGGTCGTCGTCGACGAGGCCCATGAGCTGGCCGCCCGCGTCACCCAGGCAGCGACGGCCGACCTCGACCCGGCCATCGTCGAACGGGCCGCGCGGCGCGGGCGGCCCTACACCGACGGGGAGACCGACGACCTCAGCGACGCTGGCGACGCGCTCGCAGCCGCTCTGGCCGGCGTCCAGCCGGGACGGATCGACCACGTCGTCGACGAGCTGCACGAGGCGCTGGCGCGCGTGCGCGACGCTGCACGCGCCTGCCTCTCTGCGTTCCCCCGCGAGAAGGCGGAGGTCGAGGGTGACGCCGCGCGGCAGCAGGCCAAGGCCGGACTGGAGGAGATCCGGCTCGTCGCCGACCGGATGGCCTCGCTGCGGGAGACCGAGGTGCTGTGGATGTCGGATGCTCGCGGCCCGGTGCTGCACGTCGCACCGATCGACGTCTCGGGCAGCCTGCGCGACAAGCTGTTCGAGGAGAAGACCGTCGTCCTCACCAGCGCCACGCTGACCGTCGGTGGCGGCTTCGAGCCGGTGGCCGCCTCCGTGGGCCTGTGGCGCGACGATGCGGACCGGTGGACCGGCCTCGACGTCGGCTCGCCGTTCGACTACCGGCGGCAGGGCATCCTCTACGTCGCCAAGCACCTGCCTCCGCCGGGACGCGACGGCATCACCGACGCGCAGCTCGACGAGATCGCCGACCTGCTCGAGGCCGCCGGCGGTCGCACCCTCGGGCTGTTCTCCTCACGTCGCGCTGCGGAGGCCGCGGCCGAGAGCGTCCGCACGCGGTTGCCGGGCCGGGAGATCCTCTGCCAGGGCGACGCGCACCTGTCGGAGCTCACGCGCCGGTTCGCCGCCGAGGAAGAGACCAGCCTGTTCGGCACGCTGTCGCTCTGGCAGGGCATCGACCTGCCGGGCGACACCTGCCGGCTGGTGGTCATCGACCGGGTGCCCTTCCCTCGCCCCGACGACCCGCTGATGAGCGCCCGTCAGCGACTGGTCGAGAAGCGGGGCGGCAACGGATTCATGAGCGTCGCCGCGGCGCACGCCGCGCTGCTCCTGGCCCAGGGGGCGGGGCGGCTGATCCGGCGCACCGACGACCGTGGGGTGGTCGCGATCCTCGACCCCCGCATCGTCACCGCGCGGTACGGCAGCTTCCTGGCGGCGTCGCTGCCGCCGCTGTGGCGCACGACCGACCGCGACGCGGTGCTCGGCGCGCTGCGCCGCCTCGACGACTGAGCCTGGAACGCATACAGGCCCCGTCCCTCGGTGAGGGACGGGGCCTGCGTGCGTGAGAGGACGACCAGGAGCACTCAGAGACGGCGCAGGACCGTCGTGACCTTGCCCAGGATCGTGGCGTGGGTGCCGTCGATGGGGGAGTAGTCGTCGTTGTGCGGGAGCAGCCAGACCTGGCCGTCCTTGCGCTGGAACGTCTTGACGGTGGCTTCGCCGTCGAGCATGGCGGCGACGATCTCGCCGTTCTCGGCGACCGGCTGCTGACGGACGACCACGTAGTCGCCGTCGCAGATCGCGGCGTCGACCATCGAGTCGCCCCGGACCTCGAGGAGGAACAGCGTGCCGTCGCCGACGAGGGTGCGGGGGAGGGGGAAGATCTCCTCGACCTGCTCCTCGGCGAGGATCGGGCCGCCGGCAGCGATCCGCCCGACCATGGGAACGTAGGTGGCCTCGGGGCGCTGGTCGCCGAAGCCCGTCTCGTCCACGACGGAGTCGTCGGCCGAGCTGAGCGTCCGACGGGCCTTGACGACCTCGGGCAGGAAGATCTCGATGGCGCGGGGACGGTTGGGGTCGCGCTTGACGTAGCCGAGACGCTCCAGCACCCGCAGCTGGTGGGCCACGGACGACGTGCTGGCCAGTCCCACGGCGCCGCCGATCTCTCGCATGCTCGGCGGGTAGCCGCGCTGCTCGATCTGGTCGCGCATGAAGTGGAGGATCTTCTGCTGGCGTCCGGTGAGACCGGTCATCTCGTCGACCGGGCCGTCGGGAAGCTCACGGACGGAGTTGCGTGAACCCTTCGGGCGGCCGCGGCGCGGAGCCTCGATGGACGGATCGACAGCGTCGTCGAGTGGGGTGTCGTCGCTCATGGGGACCACGCTAGACCTCTGGGAGGACGTTTACAAACACATGTTCGACAGCGTGTCGCTGTTCGAACGCGGCCTTCTGGGGAGTCCCGGCTAGCCCTCGAGAGCTCCAGAACGAGGAGCGAAGCAGGTGTCGTCGGTCACCATCGAACATTTCTTCGCATCACTTCTGCCTGGAATTCCAGTCGTGATCGGGCAGAGATCGACATCGTGTTCGACAGGGGGCTGCTTTTGTCGGCAGCTTCCCCTACAGTCGTACACGTGTTCGATCGAACATCTGTTCGCCGGATTCGCTGAGCAACCGCCCGCGGAGGACCGACGTTCGAATGACATCGGCAGGCGTTCGATCGACACACCAGACCTCGCACGATCCTCTTCCTTCCCCGGAGGCCCCCATGAGCACCATCTCGATCACCACGTACGACCGTCGCACCCTGCGTCGTCCCGCCGTTGCCGCTCCTGTCCGGCTGACCCGCCGCGGTCGCCTGGTGCTGGTGCTCGCGATCATCGCCGCGCTCGCGGTGGGCGCGGTCGTGCTCGGCTCCTCGACGGTCGCCACCGACGAGGCCGGCGCTGTGCCCGCCACGCGCGTCGTCACGGTGCAGGAGGGGCAGACCCTCTGGCAGATCGCCGCCGAGGCCAACCCTGAGGGCGACGTGCGCGACACGGTCGACGACATCATGCGCATGAACTCCCTGCCCAGCGCCGGTGACCTGCAGCTCGGCTCCGACCTGGCGGTCCCGGTCTACCAGTGACCCGACCGTCCGGCACCGCGCGTCGGGCACCATGGGGGCATGGCCCCCGGACCTGACGCGCACCCCCTGGTCGTCCACGTCGTCGCCGACGCGACCGATCGCGACGGCGGGCACGTGCTGGAGCGGCTCGAGGAGCGCGGCGCCGAGCTCGACTGGCTCGACCGCGACGACCTCCCGCCTCACTGGGACGCCGACGGTGTCGACCTGCTGCTCCTGCTCGGCTCGGAGCGCTCCGCGCACGACCCGCGGTGGGAGTCGGTCGTCGAGCGGGAGTCCGACATGGTCCGCGTCGCCGTCGGCACCGGGACGCCGGTGATGGCGATCTGCTACGGCGCCCAGCTCGCGGCACGAGCCCTCGGCGGCACGTCGTACCGCGGTGACGGAGCCGAGGCGGGCTGGAAGCGCATCGACACGATCGACGAGGTGCTCTGCCCGGAGGGCCCGTGGGCGCAGTTCCACCAGGACGTGCTGGCGCCGCCGCCGACCTCGACCGTCCTCGGCCACTCCTGGTTCGGGCCGCAGTGCTTCGTCGACGAGGCCTTCGACGGCCGGGTCATCGCCTGGCAGTTCCATCCTGAGGTCACGACGTCGACGTTCGCCCGATGGGTCGACGAGGACGCTGCCCTCGTGCGTGCGGAGGGATCGTCGCCGGCCGAGCTCAAGCGCCAGGCGCTCGCCAACGCCGTGCGGAGTCGTCAGGCCGCACACGACCTCGTCGACGCCGCTCTCGCCTACCTGCGCGTGCGGACCACCTAGACCTCCAGGTCAGGAGGTCGCGACGTTGAACAGCCAGGCGACGCCGAACCTGTCGTTCAGCAGGCCGAACTCGTCGCCCCAGGGTGCCGGAGCCAGCGGCACGACGACCTCGGCGCCGTCGCTGAGCCCGGTGAAGTACTCGCGCAGGCGCTCGTCGTCGCCGGTCAGTGCGATGTTGATGGCGGTGCCCATCGCGGGATCGTCGCCACCGGGAGGCGTGTCGGAGGCCATGATGTCCAGCCCGGCGTCGGACACCAGGTGGCCGTGCATGACCAGGTCGGTCCGGGCGGGGTCGTCGCTCATGCCGTAGTCGCCGAAGGTGGCGACCGTCAGCTCGCCTCCGAGGATGGAGTGGTAGAACTCCAGCGCCGCGCGCGACTGGTCGCGGAAGTTGAGGTACGGGTTCAGGCGGATGGTCATGGCACCATCCTGCTCGCTCTTGTTCCGAGATGGAACAGAACGACCGGATCCGGTGACGAGGGGCCCCGCGACACGCCCTCCCGGCGGCCGTGCTGCTCGTCCTGTAGCGCCCTGACCTGCGCAAACGCGACCCCCACGGATTTGTCGGCGCAGATGTGTTGACTGGCTTGCACGACCTTGTGCCGAGGCGTACCGTAGCCACTACATCTAGTGATTACATCGATGTAGTTCTCCACATCTAGTCCCACAGAGAACGCCGAGTTACCCACAGGAATGGCGGGGAATCCACCGGGAATCCCCAGTTCCGTCCCCAGGTCGGCCAGTCCCGACCGACCCCATCAGCCCACGGAGAGGAGAGCACGATGAACTGCCCCTTCTGCAAGGACGGCGACACCCGCGTGCTCGACTCGCGCGTGGCCGACGACGGCGGCGCCATCCGGCGACGTCGCGTCTGCGGGCACTGCCAGAAGCGGTTCACGACCATCGAGCAGATGCAGCTCACCGTGCTCAAGCGCTCCGGCGCCACCGAGCCGTTCAACCGCGAGAAGGCCGTCGCGGGCGTCCGCAAGGCGTGCAAGGGTCGCCCCGTCTCCGACGACGACCTCGCACGTCTCGGCCAGCAGGTCGAGGACGCACTGCGCGAGAGCGGGGCGGCGGAGATCGCCGCCGACGAGGTGGGGCTGGCCATCCTCGAGCCGCTCAAGTGCCTCGACGAGGTCGCGTACCTGCGGTTCGCGAGCGTGTACAAGGCGTTCGACTCCGTCGACGACTTCGCCGCCGAGATCGCCGAGCTCATGGCTCGGGCGGCCGACGGGGAGCTCGCCGAGCACACGGCCCACCGCGACGACCCCCGCGAGCACGACAGCACCGCGCAGCACCCCTGAACCGCTGCTCGTCCCGCGGGACGAGCGGACGTACGACAGCAGCACGGCCTGAGCCTCGGGCCCACCCTTTTACACACCCTCAGCGAGACCACAGGAGCAATCTCATGACGGAGACGGTCGACGGATCGACGAGCCGGGCACAGTCCGGACGCGCGCGTGCACGCAAGGGCAAGGCCCTCAGCATCGAGCGTGTGTACACCACCGAGGGCGTGCACCCCTACGACGCGGTGACGTGGGAGCGTCGCGACGTCGTGCAGACCAACTGGAAGACCGGCGAGACCGTCTTCGAGCAGCGCGGCGTGGAGTTCCCCGACTTCTGGAGCGTCAACGCGTCCACCATCGTCACCACGAAGTACTTCCGTGGTGCCGTGGGCTCGCCCGAGCGTGAGCAGAGCCTGCGCCAGCTGCTCGACCGCGTCGTGCTCACCTACACGAAGGCGGGCAAGGAGCACGGCTACTTCGCCACCGACGCCGACGCCGAGGTCTTCGAGCACGAGCTGACCCACATGCTCCTGCACCAGGTGTTCAGCTTCAACAGCCCCGTCTGGTTCAACGTCGGCACGTCGAGCCCGCAGCAGGTCAGCGCCTGCTTCATCCTCGCCGTCGACGACTCGATGGACTCGATCCTGAACTGGTACCGCGAGGAGGGTCTGATCTTCAAGGGTGGGTCGGGCGCCGGCCTCAACCTCTCGCGCATCCGTTCGTCGAAGGAGCTGCTCCGCTCCTCCGGCGGCACCGCGTCCGGTCCGGTCTCCTTCATGCGCGGCGCCGACGCGTCCGCCGGCACCATCAAGTCCGGTGGCGCGACGCGTCGTGCGGCCAAGATGGTCGTCCTCGACGTCGACCACCCGGACATCGTCGAGTTCGTCGAGACCAAGGAGCGCGAGGAGGAGAAGATCCGCGTGCTCCGCGACGCGGGCTTCGACATGGACCTCGGTGGCGAGGACATCACCAGCGTCCAGTACCAGAACGCCAACAACTCGATCCGCGTCGACGACGCGTTCATGCGCGCCGTCGAGGAGGGCACCTCCTACGGCCTGCGCGCCCGCACGAGCGGCGAGGTCATCGAGGAGATCGACGCGAAGGAGCTGTGGGGCAAGGTCGCGAAGGCCGCGTGGGCCTGCGCCGACCCGGGCATCCAGTACGACTCCACGATCAACGACTGGCACACCACGCCTGAGACGGGGCGCATCACCGCCTCGAACCCGTGCTCGGAGTACATGCACCTCGACAACTCCAGCTGCAACCTCGCCAGCCTGAACCTGCTCAAGTTCCTCTCCGAGGACGGCACGACGTTCGACGTCGAGCGATTCGTCAAGAGTGTCGAGCTGATCATCACGGCGATGGACATCTCGATCTGCTTCGCCGACTTCCCGACCGAGGCGATCGGCGAGACCACGAAGGCCTACCGTCAGCTCGGCATCGGCTACGCCAACCTCGGCGCGATGCTCATGGCCTCGGGCCTGGCCTACGACTCCGACGGCGGCCGTGCGCTCGCCGCGTCGATCACGTCGCTGATGACCGGTGTGTCCTACCGTCGCTCGGCCGAGCTGGCCGGTGTCGTCGGTCCGTACGACGGCTACCAGCAGAACGCGGCGCCGCACACGCGCGTCATGCGCAAGCACCTGGCGGCGAACGACGACATCCGCACGATGCACTCGATGGACATCGCCGTGCAGCGCGAGGCCACGAAGCAGTGGGCGGACAACCTGAAGATCGGCGAGAAGAACGGCTGGCGCAACGCCCAGGCGTCGGTGCTCGCCCCGACCGGCACCATCGGCTTCATGATGGACTGCGACACGACGGGCATCGAGCCCGACTTCTCGCTGGTCAAGTTCAAGAAGCTCGTCGGCGGCGGCTCGATGCAGGTCGTCAACCAGACCGTCCCGGTCGCGCTGAAGAAGCTCGGCTACACGGGCGAGACCATCGAGGCGATCATGGAGTACATCGCCGAGAAGGGTCACGTCGTCGACGCTCCCGGCCTGAAGACCGAGCACTACGAGGTCTTCGACTGCGCCGTCGGTGACCGCGCCATCAAGCCCATGGGCCACGTGCGCATGATGGCGGCGGCCCAGCCGTTCCTGTCCGGCGCGATCTCCAAGACGGTCAACATGCCGGAGACGTCCACGGTCGAGGAGATCGCCGACGTCTACTTCCAGGGCTGGAAGCTCGGCCTGAAGGCGCTCGCCGTCTACCGCGACAACTGCAAGGTCGGCCAGCCGCTGTCCTCGCAGAAGAGCCAGGACGACAAGACGTCGGCCAGCGCGGCTGCCGAGGCGACCCCCGAGGTCAAGACGGTCGTCGTCGAGAAGCCGATCCGTCGCCGTCTGCCGAAGTCGCGTCAGTCGATCACCACGTCGTTCAGTGTCGGCGGTGCCGAGGGCTACATGACCTCGGGCGCCCACGAGAACGGTGAGCTGGGCGAGCTGTTCCTGAAGCTGGGCAAGCAGGGCTCGACCCTGGCCGGCGTGATGGACGCCTTCTCGATCGCGGTCTCGATCGGTCTGCAGTACGGCGTGCCGCTGGAGACGTTCGTGCAGAAGTTCACGAACCTCAAGTTCGAGCCGGCGGGTCTGACGGACGACTCCGACGTCCGCATGGCGCAGTCGATCATGGACTACGTCTTCCGCCGTCTGGCGCTGGACTACATCGACTACGACACGCGGTCGGCGCTGGGCATCCACTCGGCCGAGGAGCGCCAGCGCTACCTCGACACGGGCAGCCACCAGCCGATCAGCAAGGGTTCGACGGCTGCAGAGCTGGTCGAGACCCAGCCGGAGACCCTGAAGGAGGCCGCGACCGCCGAGGCCGCGACCACCGCCGAGGTCCCCGCGGACGTCTCCGCGGAGCAGGCGCAGGCCGACACGGCCAAGCCCGCCCCGCAGACGGCCCACACGTCGGCCGAGCTCCTCGAGGTCATCACCGGCTCCGCGGTCGACTCGCCCCTCTGCATGACCTGCGGCACGAAGATGCGTCCCGCCGGCTCCTGCCACGTCTGCGAGGGCTGCGGCAGCACCAGCGGCTGCAGCTGAGTGTGACGTGTCGGCGGACGACCCACACGGGGTCGTCCGCCGACATCGATCGGTAGTGGCCACACGATCGAGATCGGACATCTAGCAATGCTGACGAGCGCTCATCGTGTCCGCGCTCTCGGTGCATCCACCAACGTCATCGCTGTGCCGCGGCGCAGGCGGATGCGTCAGGCCTCGGAAGGCGCGGCGTGAAGCTCACCCACATCAGGATCAAGGATTTTCGAAGCTTCGTGGGCGAACACGGCTTTGACCTGACCAGCGGTGTGAACTACTTCGTTGGTCCGAACAACAGTGGCAAGTCGAACCTGCTCAGGGCGATCGAGCTTGTCCTGGATCCCGACGCCGAATACGTGCCGGAGCGTGACCGACCAGTTTCGACCATAGGGGTGGGCTCGCCTCGAGTAACACGCATCACCTTGACCTTCCAGGTCGGCACCACCGCGCCCGAGTCCACGCTGCTCAAGCGCGCGAAGAAGTACGAGATGGCGGTCAAGAAGGGGAAGGCTGGCAAGACCTACGCGGATGACCGCGAAGTTCGGTTGGTCGCGTCCTTTGCGGGAGGAGTAAGACAGACGACCTTCAGCGCGCGTGGCGCTGGCGCCGCGTCCCTGCCGGCTGACAGCGACGAGCACCAGAAGCTGGAGGAGCAAATGCGAAGCGTGGTCCGCTTCGCGGTGGTCCACAGCGGAGAGGACCTGGACTCGCTTCTGCAGGGCAAGTTCCGCGAGATCCTGCAGCTCGTCATCGGGGACCATCTCGGCGAAGCCCTGAGTGCTGCTGAAGATGCACGAAGCAAGTACCTGGAGCACCTCCAGACGAAGTTGCTCGAGCCGTTGCGGTCGCAGGTCCGCGATCGCGTCTCAGTCATGTTTCCCGAGGTCACACTTGCCGAGCTCGTCCCCGATGTTCCAACGGTCGAGCAGACGCTCTCGTCCGTGGACGTTCGTCTGGGCGATGTGATCACCACAGGGCTCGCAGACAAGGGCACGGGTCTGAGGGGGGGAGTGCTCGTGGCAATGCTCCAGTACCTCGCCGAGCAAAGCAGGCGATCGCTCGTGCTTGCAGTCGAGGAGCCTGAAGCTTTCTTGCACCCTGGGGCCCAGGAGGCCATCCGCGATGAACTGAGCGCGCTGGCCAAGCGTGCCGACGTCACCCTGCTCGTTACGACTCACTCGCCCTACGTGATCTCCAAGGAACCTGAGTCGATGGTCTCGGAGGTCGGAAAGTCGGTGGACGGCGCGACCCGACGTATCCAGAGCGCTGCGGGTGATAGCAGCCACGCCTCCGTGCTGGGCTCGCTCTATCGGGACGCCGGGATGGCTTCGGTGCTCGACCGATCGCTCTCCATCCCTGATGACTGCAGGGGAGTCGTCATCACGGAGGGCTACACGGACGCAGTCTTCGTCCGCGCGGCCTGTGAAGTGGCGGGGCGGCCAGAGCTGATGGACGGCCTTCACGTCATCGAGGCGGGCGGATCCAAGAAGATGATCGTCCAGGCCGTCCTGGCTCGCTCTGCCACGCAGCTGCCCGTTGTGGCGCTGCTCGATTCTGACGACAACGGCAGGCGTGCTCAGAGCCAGCTCGAGGACTTTGGGTGGAGCAAGACACGCGAGATCCTGAGCCTCAGCAAGTGGCCCGGAAGGTGCGCGCACCAGCACGACGTCGAGATCGAAAGCCTGATCCCGGAGCCCGTTGCCCTGAAGATCGTCAGCACGCTCGGCGAGCCCGCGGCCGTGACGGCGAAGCGAGCCTGTGGCGGGTCCTGGCACTACGAGTTCAGCGATCTTTGGAAGAAAAAGGCACTGGAGTCGCTGCGAATGATCCTGCGTGCGCCTGATGCGAGTGGCCTCGTCTGGGTCGCCGAACAGCTGAACGAACGGATCGACCTGGTGGCGAAGGCGAACAAGGCGGCAGCGGCACACCTCGCAGCCAAGGGCTCGCGGTGAGGCCGCCGGCGAGACGGCGCAGTGCGTCGTCCACGGTCGGACGGGCCTGGGCGTGCTCCCTAGCGGAGCGGTTCGAGGGCGACCCCGCTGACACGCGTTCAATCCCGCCCCTGTCTGACCAGACCAATAGGCTTCGAACATGAGCTCGACGGCGCATTCGTTCACCTTCATTGACCTCTTCGCCGGCATCGGCGGCTTCCATGCCGCTCTCAGCGCGCTTGGAGGAGAGTGCGTCTACGCCTCGGAGATCGACGAGGCGGCGGCAAAGATCTACCAGCACAACTGGGAGATGGAGGTTGCAGGCGACATTGTCCCAGAGACCGATCCGGTTGTGAAGGTGCCGCCGCACGACGTGCTCGCGGCAGGCTTCCCATGCCAGCCGTTCAGCAAGTCCGGCTTCCAGCGGGGGATGGACGAGGCGCGGGGGACGCTCTTCTGGAACATCCTGCGCATCCTCGAGGAGCACCGCCCGTCGCTCGTGCTGCTCGAGAACGTCCGCAATATCGCCGGCCCCCGACACGCCCACGAGTGGCAGGTGATCATCCGGTCGCTGCGCGAGCTCGGCTACCAGGTGAGCTCGACGCCTGCGGTGTTCTCGCCGCACCTTTTGCCGCCGTCGATGGGGGGCCGGCCGCAGGTGCGTGAGCGCGTGTTCATCGTCGGCACCTACGTCGGGACCGAGCAGTCGCACAAGGAGGTCGACCCCGTCGTGCGGAACCGGCCGATCGACGGCTGGAACCCGCAGGACTGGGTCCTGAGTGACTACCTGCAGGACGAGGACGAGATCGCCGACCGTGCGAACTACGACCTGACGCCGGCCGAGCAGCACTGGGTGCGCGTGTGGTCAGAGTTCGTGCTCCGCCTCCGCGCCGCCGGCGTGCAGAAGCTCCCCGGCTTCCCGATCTGGGTTGATCACTTCCGACACATCGACAGCCTCGTCGTCCCCGACGGCACGCCTGCGTGGAAGGCAAACTTCCTCCGCAAGAATGCACAGTTCTACACCGAGCACGAGGAGCTCCTCAACCGGTGGCTGGATGACTTCGACGAGCTCGAGGACCTTCCCGCGTCCCGGCGGAAGTTCGAGTGGCAGGCGCAAGATGCTGCGTCGCTCGAGGACTGCATCATGCACTTCCGCCCGTCCGGCATCCGCGTGAAGAGACCGACCTACGTCCCGGCGCTCGTCGCCATCACCCAGACGACGATCCTGGGCAAGCCTTTGCGTCGCATCACACCTCGTGAAGCGGCTCGGCTTCAGGGCCTCCCGGACTCGTTCGAGTTCCCTGGACAGCCTGACTCGGCCTCCTACAAACAACTCGGCAACGGAGTGAACGCCGGAGTCGTCTACCACGTGGCGCGCGCCGAGATGGCCCGCAGCGGCAACGCTCGCTGGGAGTCAACCCTCCGGTCGAGCAGCGAATCATTCGACGTCTGAAGAACGCCTGGGACGGCAGATGAAGAGTGCCTGCACGGCATGCCAGAGACCTGGTGCGGTATCTGCAAGCCGCACGGGGACCATGTCGCGACGTCTCGGGTGGGCCAGTTCGGGTTCCACGGGGGCGTGACGAAGCAGGACGTGCTGTGGGAGATCTGCGAGGCCCTGGATCTGCCGAAGATGTCGGTCGGCGTCGGGAGCAGCCTCCCCTCCGAGGTGTTTGACGCAGCGGCGCGCCAATTCGGCCTGCCCTCCGGGTCAATGCCCGAAGTCGGAGAGTCGGTGGCACGGAAGGCCGGTTTGTCGTGGCCTGCGGATGTCGACTCCCGCGGAAGTGTGTCGGGCGGTGGCTTCACCGGCACGCTCGAGGGCCTGAAGATCATGAGGGACGCGTTGCGCCTGCTCCTGGGCTGAGGTCACCACGAACGAGCAGCTCGATGCGGTCGGCAGCAGCACGAGCGTCCTCGTGCTCCCAGACTCGGACGACGGCCCACCCCTGGCTCTCAAGTAGGGTGTTGGTGTCAGCGTCGCGCTCCCGGTTGCGTTGGATCTTCCAGTCCCACCACTCCCGGTTCGTTGCGGGGCGGTGGCCATGGTCGGGGCACCCGTGCCAGAAGCACCCGTCGACGAACACTGCGACCTTTACCCTCGTGAAGGCGACGTCGATGCGTCGACGACGGTTGCCCGGCACGTGCAGCTGGACGCGGTATCGGAGCCCCCGTCGATGGAGCTCCCGTCGGAGCGCCATCTCGGGTGCAGTGTCGCCGCGTGCCAAGGTTGACATCTTCTTGGACAGCCAGCCGCCGGGGCTCTTTCGGGGTGGCTCTTGGTGCATCACTGCTCCGTAAGCACCTGCTCTGCAATGTGGAACCTCGACCCCGCCGCCCTGGAGGTGTTGAGCTTGTACTTCGTGCCGCGCGGCGAGCCGTCCGTCTGGCGGCCCTGCGCCATCACGACGAGCACTCGCTGCTCGACGGCTTCCTTGAGGACGCTTCGGTCGGCGAAGTAGAAGGCGTCGAGACGCTTTGGCGTGAAACCTGTCTTGGACTTCCGCTCGTAGGCGGGAGGGTGTGCTCGTGTTGCCGGCGTCCGGCCCTTGTCCCGCCTGAAGTCCCGCTGCCACTGACGAAAGTCGCCCTGGTCGAACTCAGTAGTGCCCTCGAGCACCAGCACGCCGAAGCCGCCGTCTTCGACGCAGGCTTCGATGGCCTCCGTCGCATTGAGGATGGCTTCGGGGGAGTCGTCACCGTGGCACTTGAGGTCCCACACCTCGGTGAGGCTGTAGTCGAACACAGTCCTGCCGAACACCTTCGGCCCACCGCCGAAGGTGTTGACCAGCATCGGCAGGACGAGGTGCTCGAAGTAGAAGCCTCTCCATTCGTCCTGCGCCCAATGAGCAGACTCCGCTTCCCACATCTCCTGCACAGATGCCCGCCCGTCCATGTGGTTTGGAAGGGCATCAGCGATGACGGCCAGGAGGGCGCGTGCCTCCTTCTCGGCGGTGCTGAAGGCGCCGCGAGCCCGTTCAGGGTCGCTACGAAGCGCCCTCTCCGCGGCGTCAAGCACCCTGTTCAGTCCCTCGAGCGTGATGGTCTGTCCCGATGACCAGCAGGAGTCGTCCCACGACCCTCCCAGCTCGCGGACGATGGCCTCGGCCAAGGCAGGCTTGGGGAGTGATCGGTCGACGGTAGAGCCGAGGCCATCTGCCAGGTCGACGAGGACGGACTTCCGCTCCTTGCTCCCGGGGCCCAGGGTCTGTGGAGGGCCGTCGGTGAGAGAGCTGATCCGGGCCACCGCCTCCATCTTGCTCCGTGCAGGAAGGGGAGCTGTGGAAGCATCCGCCCGACGCGCACGTCGACCGACTTCGCGATGAACCCCGCTCAGCAGCCTGTTCAAGCCGACGAGGGTGATTGTCTGGCCCGAAGACGTGCAGTCTGGAGTCCACGCCATGCCCAGAGCGCATGCGACCTCCTCGGCAAGCTGGTGCTTGTCGAGACGGGGGTCCATCGAAAGACTCAGCCCGGCGACGAGGCCCTCGAGCAGGCTCTTGCGCTCCTTGCTCCCGGGGCCCAGGGTCTCAGGAGGTGCGCCGACGAGAGCGCTGATTCGGGTGACGGCCTCAAGCTTGCTGTCCGCCGGGACGAAGTCGTTCACGCTGGCGATCCTAAGCATCGGTCCTCCGGAAAGGCGTTGAAGAGACGGCGGCTGTTGATGAAACAGGCCCGACCGGGACCCACGCCATTGGCGCGGCGTGGCGGCACCACGCAAGGACCGTGGTGCGCGAGCGACACGGAGTCTTAGCCGCGAGGCGAGGGGCAGGAGAGGTCGTTGTCGTTGTGCGACGGCGGCGACTCCGGCGGTCCAGGGGGTGGAGCGCGGCGGGGCTACTCGATGCTCGGGAAGCTCTGACGAATGATGTCGAGCACTTGCTTCGCTCGCGCCTCATCAAGCTGGATGGACTGGCTGACATGTCCCGCTCGAATACGTTCATCGCTCCCGTACGTATCGATCTGCAGCAGGCGACGCCCGTCCACGACGAACGTGCGCCAGCCACCGTCAGTCTCGACGTGCAGGGAGTTCCGTTCGGCAGAGGTCGCGTGCAGGTTCCGAAGGAGAGCCATCGGTTGATCGTAGCCACGCGGGCCGCTTGTTTTGGTTGAATGTCGAGAAACGTCACGGCGTCCTCCTATGCTCCCGGCATAGCCACGTACCGAAGGAGACCATGGACTGCGGCAGCATCAGCATCCGACCGGGCGTCGGCATGCTGAACCTCTTCCCCCACATGAAGTACCAGCCGTGGTACGCACTGGGCGAGCTCGTCGACAACGCGATCCAGAGCTATGTGGCGAACCGCGACGCGCTGCGCGATGTCGACGGAGTCTCCTACCAGCTCCGGATCGAGATCCAGGTGGACAAGGCCGACGGTGGGTCCATCGCCGTGCGCGACAACGCAGCCGGCATCTCCTCGGTCGACTGGCCGCGCGCCTTCCGCGTCGCGGACCCGCCGGCTGACCAGAGCGGCCTCTCCCAGTTCGGCGTCGGCATGAAGGCTGCATGCTGCTGGTTCGCGCGCCGATGGTCCGTCCGCTCGTCCAACCTGGGAGAGCACACGACGCGAGAGGTCTCCTTCGACGTGCCGGCCATTGTAGAGTCGCGGGACGAGACGCTCGTGGTGGTCGAGTCGGCAGAAGCCGCGCAGGCCCACTTCACGGAGGTCCGCATGGAGGGCCTCTACCGCGTGCCGCAGACCAAGACGCTCGCAAAGATCCGCGAGTATCTCGGGGGCATCTACCGGCAGTTCATCCGCAACGACGACGTGCTCATCACCTTTAACGGCGATCCTCTCGTGTTCGAGGAGCCGCCAGTCCTCGAGGCTCCGCACTACAAGCACCCCGACTCCGAACCGGTGGTGTGGCGCAAGGATGTCGACCTGCGGCTTGAGTCGGGCCGCAGGGTCAAGGGCTTTGTCGGGATCCGCGAGCGCGGAGCGACGGCCACCGCCGGCATCGCCCTCTTTTACCGCAACAAGGTCGTGTCCGGTGCCGGCGAGGAGACCTTCCGTCCCGAGGAGATCTTTGGCCGGTCCAACAGCTTCCGCTCGCAGCGCGTCTTCGGTGAGATGCACATGGACGACTTCAACGTCACGTACACCAAGGACGCCTTGGTCTGGTACGACGAGGAGGACGAGTTCCTCCGCGCACTCAAGGCCGAGCTCGACCGCGAGCCAATGCCCTTGCTAAAGCAGGCCGAGAACTACCGTTCGCGAACCGTGCCGCCCGCGCCGCCGGCCGTCGCGCGTGACCTGCTCGACAACATCATCCGCTCCTTCGGCGAGATCGATCCTGGCTCCGGGACAGCGAAGGTCGTGGTGGTCCCTCCCGGACCAGACAACGAGGCGGCTCCGGTTGAGCCGTCCGCGTCCGAGATGTTGCAGGCGGACCGGGAGCTCGTCATGGACGTCGATGGCAAGACCTGGAAGGTGTCGTTCCAGCTCGTGGCTGACGAGGCGAACCAGGACTGGATCACCGTGAGGGAGTACGGCGGCGTCGAGCCCGAGGTCGTCATCAAGGTCAACCAGGCCCACCCGTTCATGCGCGCTTACTGCGAGCTGCCTGGCGACCAGCTGGAGCCCGTGTGGCGCGTGGCCATCGCGCTCGGCCTCGGACAGGCGATCGCGCGCGCAGGGGGCGCCAGCCTCCCCGGCCTCGTGATCAGAAATGCCAACGCGCTACTGCGCACCTATCTCTCCTCGAAGGCGTGAGGTCCACCATGACCCAAGACCCTCAGCACGTCGACATCGTCCCCGCAGGCCCGACCGATCCTCTTTCGACGTGGGAACCCGTCGTCGGCCCTGAGACGAACGCCCTCGTCGACAAGGCGCTCGCTGACGACATGACTCGGGCGCAGGTGCTCACCCAGACACGAAAGATCCTTGCACGCTGCGTCGACCCCTCGGCTCCTACGCCCCAGCCGCGGACGGGCCTGGTGGTGGGCTACGTCCAGAGCGGCAAGACGCTTTCCTTCACGGCGTTGACGGCGATGGCGAGGGACAACGGTTTTGCCCTGGTGGTCCTCCTCGCCGGCACCAAGATCAGTCTCCATGACCAGACCGCGGCGCGCCTGATCGATGACTTGCGTGTGGAGCGGGAGGGGATGAGCCCCTGGTACCTGCTCAGCAATCCTGAGGCGACGTCTGCCCAGGCGAACACGTTGGCAACCAAGATCAAGACGATGCTGAACCCAGCTGCGCCGGAGATGTTCAGGCAGACGACGGTCATCACCGTCATGAAGAACACCAACAGGATCGACAAGGTGCGCGATCTTCTGGCGATGCTGGGGTCGCACGGGGTGCCCATCGAGACTCTTCCCGTCCTAGTCATCGACGACGAGGCGGATCAAGCAGGCATGAACGCCGCGAGGGTGGTGGATGGGGTGAAGGGCGAGACGCCGACCTACTCGTCCATCCTGAGCCTGCGCGACGCTGCGCCGAAGAGCTCTTACGTGATGTACACCGCCACGCCACAGGCTCCGCTTCTGATCAACCTCGCAGACGCGCTCTCGCCCGACCACGTCAACGTCTTGACGCCGGGCCCCGGATACACGGGCGGCAAGTACTTCTTCGACGAGCGACGAGCGTCCTTCGTGCACGTCATGAGTGACGCCGAGGTGTCAGGCGCGCTCGATGCGGGTGCGCTCGAGCCTCCCGAGTCGCTCAAGTCCGCCTTCGCGACGTTCTACCTGGCCAAGACCATGCTCCCGCCGGAGCGAATGATCTCGATGCTCGTCCACCCCTCCCATGGGACGGAGCTGCACAGCCTCTACGGCCAGTTCGTCACTGCACTGCGGTCACAGTGGGCCGACCTGCTGGCCACGCCCAGCATCGACCGAGACGAGCTGGTCGCCACCTACTTCAAGCCGGCGTACGACGACCTGGTCTCTTCGACTGAGCGCGACGTGCCGCCGCTCGATGAGCTGATGGCGTCGATCCACTGGTGGATGGGGGCTACAGAAGTTCGAGTCATCAACTCGAACGCAGCCAACGCAGGAGATCTCAACTGGGCGACTGCGCCGACCTGGATCGTCATCGGTGGCAACAAGCTCGACCGAGGATTCACGATCGAAGGACTTGCAGTCACCTACATGCCTCGAGGCATCGGGATTGGCAACGCTGACACGATCCAGCAGCGCGCTCGATTCTTCGGCTACAAGGCGGCTTACGGTGACCTGTGTCGGGCGTGGCTGCCGGCCAGCCTCGCGGACTCCTACGAGCACTACGTCGAGCACGAGGAGCATCTTCGCGCGGAGCTGGGCAAGGCCGAGCAGGAGGGTACGCCGCTGAAGGACTGGACCCGCAAGATGTTGCTCGACCCCCTCTTCAAGGCCACGCGACGGGCCGTCATCGACATCCCGTTCCTGCACGGTCGGTTCAAGCCGGACGCATGGACTGCCGTCGACAGGATCGGCAAGCTGGGAGCCGGCGCCGCGGCGAACCGGGAGCGTCTGGACGGATTCTTGCTGCACCGTGCTGCAGTCAAGGTGGTCGATGAGCGCGATCCGAGGCCGACCAAGCACACCGTGTTCTCTGTCTCGCTGTCTGAGCTCCTGGAGGAGCTGCTGGTCGACTGGAAGGGCGACCTTGGTGACCGGGTGCTGCTGCAGCAGCTGTGCCTCGTGCTCAAGGCGCGTGCTGACGATGATCCAGACCTCATGGCCGACGTGTACCTGATGGATGACCTGAAATCACGTGCGCGATCGCTCACCAGCGACTGCAGGTCGGTGTCGAACCTGCAGCAGGGTCGCGCGCCCAAGGGGCCCTACGAGGGTGACAAGGTGTTCTTCACCCAAGACCGCTTCAGCCTCCAGGTCCACGACGTGAGAGGCAGGGACGGTGACCCGTGCGGCACCAGTTGGAAGGGGATCGGCCTCACCTTCCGGCTCCCGAAGGAGCTGGCCGGCGGCGCCCTGGTGCAGCTGGATGACGAGCTGTGACGACCGGTGAAGAGCTCGTCGAGGCGCTCAACAGCATCAAGCCGGGTGCGGAACCAGGCTTTGACGTCCTCGACGTTGCGAGTGCACCCGGCTTCAAGATTGGCCGCGATGCGGATGATTCAGTCGTCCTTCTGACTCCGGCGGACACGAGTCCTGAACCGCCGACCCAGCTCTGGCGCCTCTCGCTCGATCCGAGCATCATGCTTTCGGTCCGTCACCCGGATGGCTCCACGGAGAAGGGTGAGTATGGACTGGTGCGGCTCCGCCTGGGAGAGGCGGAGTATCTCGAGCCCTTCCTGCAGGTCGTGGCGAACCTCGTCCGAGTTATCGGCTCGTCGCCGGGCCCCGGCGAGGTCAGCATCGCCATGCGTCGGATGGTCAGGCTGTTCGACGCCAGCCCGAACCCTCGTGGCAGCGTGCTCGGACTGTGGGGCGAGCTCTTGACCATCTGCGAGAGCGAGGCGCCGGCAGAGCTCGTCGATGCCTGGCACGCGAGCGTGTACGACAACTTCGACTTCGCGGCCAGTGGCAGCCGGCTCGAGGTCAAGACCACGACCGGGACGGGACGTCGGCACATCTTCTCCCTCGAACAGCTGTTGCCAGTCCCCGGGGCGACGGTGACGATTGTGTCGATCACGACGACCGAGACGGCCGCAGGCACCTCGGTCGAGGACCTGATCAGCCGGACGAAGAACCTGCTCGACACCGACCCGGTCCGCCAGATGAGGGTGCACGAGGTGGTCGCACAGACCCTGGGTGCCGAGTGGGCTCGCCACGTCGACCACCGGTTCGACGAGGATCAAGCCATCCAGTCGCTCAGGTTCCTCCCCGCGCCTGCCGTGCCGCGCGTCGGAGAGGTGCCTGACGCGATCTCGGGTGTGAGCTTCACGGCCGACTGCAGCGACGTGCAGCCCGAGAGCGCCCCTCACGGCCTCGCCGCATTGGTGCGGTCGCACGGTGCATGACGGAGGGGCCGTCACGACGGCTGGAGGACGGGGAGCGGTGCACGCTGACTCAGGTCGCTGGACCGAGGTCTCGCCGTCCCGCTTCGCGCAGGGCTGGCAGCCGTCGGACCTCGCCCTCGCCGCCACGGGCCCTCGCCATCCCGAGCAGAAGGCTCGCCAGGAGGACGGCTGGCAGACCTACTGGGACTCCTTGGGACGAGGACCAGGTGTTCTGCGGCCACGTCATGGGCTTCAAGGGCCTCGAGCGCCCCGCCGTCGTCCTCGCCCTGAACGAGGAGCCGGACCGCGAGCGCGCCATGGAGCGCCTCTACGTCGGCCTCGACCTGCACGTCGTCTGCGGCGATCCCGACCACATCGAAGCCGTCGGCGGACCGGCGGTGCTCAAGAAGATCCGGGGGACAGCATGAGCGACGACGTCGCGCGTCCGGCCGACGACGAGGTGGAGCTCGTCTCCGACGGTGAGGGGTTGTCCGTGCTCGGGTCCGCAACCGCTGTGGAAAGGTTTCTGCTCGCCGAAGGTCTCGAGAGGTCGGCGACGTCGTTGCCCGGACCCGGCGGCGTGCTCGCCGTCGGCGCTTCCGGTGCTCAGGCGGCGTCCACCATCGCGGAGAACTTCGGCCGCTGGGTCAAGCTCACGGAGGAGTCGGTCGAGCTCGTCAAGAAGTACGGCCTGCGCGACAGCAAGGCCACAGGGCTCTCGACCGGGGTCGTCAAGGGCGAGTCAGGGCGGATCAAGGGCTTCGTGCAGTTCGCCAGGACTCCCGCCGCATCGCTGCGCAATCCGGCCGCCCTGGCCGGGCTCGCCGGCGTGATGGCGCAGCTGGCGATGAAGCAGAGCATGGACGAGATCGCCGGCTACCTCGAACGCATCGAGGACAAGGTCGACGACGTCCTGTGTGCTCACCGCGACGCCGTCGTGGCCGACCTGGTTGGTGTCGAGCTGGCCGTCGAGGAGGCCTACGCGCTGAGTGCTCGGATCGGTCGTGTCTCCGACGTGACGTGGTCGAAGATCGACGACGCGCCCATGGCGATTGGGCGCACCCAGGCGTACGTGCTGCGGCAGGTTCGCGGACTCTCGGCAAAGCTGCAGGACGCCGCACGTGTCGGGCCGCTCGCCTACGCTGCGACGGCCACGGCGGCAGAGCTCCAGGAGTGGTTGTCCGTCCTCGCGCGCACTGTTCAGCTGCAGGAGGAGGTCGGTGTGCTCGAGCTCGCCAGAGTTCTCGAGGACTCGCCGGAGGACCACGAGCAGCACCGCATGGCCCTGCAGGAGTCGAGACAGGAACGGCGCGATGCGATCGGTCGGGTCACGAGCGCGCTGGTATTGCAGCTGGATGCGGCGGCCGAGCGCGCGAACCATCGCGTGCTCCGTCACCCGAGCAAGTCGCCCGAGGTCGTCGCAGCGCGGAACGCGGCCATCGCGTCACTTGGGGAGTTCCACGCAGCGCTCTCGCTCGGTCAGGAGGTCGAGGCGCTGGCGGTTCGTCGGTGGGGACAGGCGTTCAACCAGGTTCGGGGGCGTGCTGTCGAAGCCACGGGTGAACGCGCGAAGGCGCTGGGCCACGGCGCCTCCTCCAGGGCTCGTGCGATCCCACGGCCGCATCGACGGCCCGGGCGCGAGACCTCCGACTGACGTACATCGGTGGTCGGTCGCGATGGACCACAAGAGCCCGCGACCGCAGGAAGACGGCACCGACTGCTCGGCAGCGGCCACGCTCGGCACGAACCTGGCTGCCGAGGTGTTGTCGACGGCACGAATACCTCTGCGTTCACGTAGCCCAGGCGAGGTCAACGCAGAGATATCCGGCGGCGGCTGCGAGGCGCCGGACCGGCGCCGGACTGTCCCGTCGAGCCGGACGGAGTAGTCCGTTCGAGCCGGGGAAATCGCTGGGATCCCAGAGGTGAAGCCCCTAGCGTGACGGCTTCGCACCTCGACGACGGGGGATTCCACCATGTCCGACACCCAGCGCGGTTCGAACCCGAAGGCCGATGCCAAGGCCGCCTAGGCGTACGCGAAGGCCACCCGCCCTTGGTACAAGAAGAAGCGGTGGGTCGCCGCGATCGTCGTCGGGGTGATCATCGTGGCCTCCGCGCTCGGCAGCGGCGGGGGGCGACGGCGGGGCCACCCGTGGCGGCGTGTCCGCGGGCGGTGACGAAGTGAGCCAGGCGAAGCCGGTAAAGGTCGGCGAGGCGGTCAGCCTCGAGGGCACCACCTACACGGTCGAGAGCGTGAATGCACAGTCGAGCGTCGGCGGCGAGTTCCTCGCCCAGGAGGCGAACAGCATCTACGTCGTCGTGCGGCTGACCATCGAGAACACCAAGGACGAGACGAAGACGTTCTCCGAGAGCGCGGCGAAGTTCGTCGCCCCGAACGGCAAGAAGTACTTGACGGACACCGACGGCACGATCGCGGCCGCCGGGAACGGCCAGGCACTGATCTTCGAGGACATGCAGCCCGACGTCCCCAAGACCGGCGTGCTCGTCTTCGACGTCCCGAAGAACGCGGTCAAGGGCCGACAGCTGGAGCTGAGCGACCTCTTCGGCCGCGGCGAGGCGTACGTCGACCTCGGACTCTGATCCCGGACGACCGGTCGGCGGGCGGTGGGTCGCCTCCGTCGGGCGACTGGTCCTTCTGGGTTGTCTTTCCAGGATTTATCGTCGCGGCGTCCCGTGACGTCCTACCGTGGGCGGTCTACGAGAGGAGTCGCGATGAGGCGACGGGGGAGTGCCGTGGTGCTGACCATGGCGGTGGCGTTCGGGACGGTCGGGGTGACCGCAGTGCCGGCCGAGGCAGCGAAGACGTACAAGAACTGCACGGCCCTGCACAAGGACTACAAGCACGGGGTGGGGCTGCCCGGTGCGAAGGACAAGACGAGCGGGACGCCCGTCACGAACTTCACGAAGAACAAGGCGGTCTACAACGCCAACACGAAGTCCGACCGCGACAAGGACGGCATCGCCTGCGAGAAGCGGTGACGCCGTCGGAGGGACGGAGTAGAACGGACGCATGAGTCGCGTCCGCATGCACAACATCTCGATCTCGCTCGACGGATTCGCGGCGGGGGAGCCGCAGGCGCTCGAGACGCCGATGGGTCACGCCGGGCAACGGTTGCACCGCTGGATGTTCGACACCGCCTTCGGGGCCGCGATGGTGGGCCGCGGGGGCGGCAGTCATGGCATAGACCAGGCGTACGCCCAGCGCTTCGCCGACGGGATCGGCGTCGAGATCATGGGTGCCGGGAAGTTCGGGCCGCCCGGGTGGCAGGACGACGCCGACTGGCGCGGCTGGTGGGGCGAGGAGCCGCCGTTCCACACGCCGGTCGTCGTGCTCACCCACCGGCCCCGCGAGCCGCTGGTCGTGGGCGACACGACCTTCCACTTCCTCGACGCCACACCCGCCGTCGCGCTCGAGGCCGCCCGCGAGCTGGCGGGCGGGCTCGACGTGCGCGTCGGCGGAGGCGCCGACGTGGCCCGGCAGTTCCTCGCCGCACGGCTCGTCGACACCGCGCACCTCGTGCAGGTGCCCATCGTGCTCGGACGCGGCGCGCGGCTCTGGAACGGACTCGACGGCATCGAGGACGACTACGACGTCGAGACCGTCACGTCGCCGACGGGCGTCGTGCACCTCACCCTGCAGCGGCGCTGACCGACGCTCACCAGCCCGGGTAGGGCAGACCCTGGCGCTGGGCGAACGCCGGCACCGGGATGCGGGCCAGTCCAGGTGCGAGCGCCCGGACGCAGTGCCAGCCGGCCGCGGCGACGTCGGGGGTCGTGAGATCGACGACCCACACCTCGGGCGGCGCGTCACCCGTCAGCGTCGCGGCGTGACGGCTGGGCGACGTGCGCCGGTCGACCTCGGCGACGACAGCAGGGTCGAGGCCCAGCTGCACCGCCGACATCGGGTCGACTGCTCCGCGCACGCCGCGAGCCAGGTAACGACGATCGGGTGCGTGGGGGAGGAGGCCGGGCATCCCCGACGCCAGGAGGCCCGACGTCGGCGAGGCCAGGTCGCGGGCCACGCTCAGCTGCCACAGCGCTCGCGCCGCAGCCCGACGTGCTGCGTCCGGCCCGGCAGCGGGGGAGAGGCCGGCCAGGTCGTGCTGGTGGTCGCGCACGACCGCCAGCACCACGTCGACGTCGAATCCGGACGGGAGCCGACGCAGGCGCAGCTCGAGCGGGCCGTCCCACCACGTCGGCACCTCGAGCGCGGGCAGCGGACTGGAGCCGCCGAACCACCAGCGCGTCACCGCGTCCTGCGCCACCATCTTGTCGCACGCCTCGTCCACCGCAGACCTGACCGACGTCGCGGCGCCCAGACCAGCCATGTTCATCGTGTGCGCGAGAGGTTGGCTCGGGTCTCGCTCCAGCCAGCGGACCACCGCCTGCCCGTACGGCACCCACCCCTCGACCGGGTCCGCCCCACGTCGGTGGCGCACACCGCGCGTCCACAACAGCCTGGTCGCGTCGTCGACGCGCACCAGCGGGCACCCGGGCTCGTCGAGCACGGCGGGGTCGTGCAGCGCCAGGTCCGTGAGCCGCAGCACCGGCTCGCCCTCCGCCAGCAGCTCGGCCGCCGACGCCGAACGCACCTCCAGCTGGCCGAGGTCCTCCCCGCACCAGTGCCGCACCGCCGACGCCACCGCGATGTCGCCGTCCGCCGACGCCCCGGGCCGCACCAGCTGCACCGCCGCCGCGACCCCGTCCACGCCCGGACGCGCAGGCATCGTCACCTGCTGGTGCACGAACCCCGACGGGAACCCATCGAGCACCGGCCGACGCACCACGCGCAGCGGTGCGTCGAACAGCCCGACGCCGGCGGTTGCCTCAGGCATGCGGCATCGGGAAGTAGTTGAGCTCGTCCTCCTCCAGCGCCGTCTCGCGCCAGCCCAGCTCCACCGCGAGGTCCTGCACACGTCGGCCACCGAGGAACGGGAACGCGGCAGGGGCGTTGCCGACCGTGCCCGGCACGAGCACCCGCACCACGGCCATGCCGGTGCTCGCCACGTCGGGCGTGGTCAGGTCGACGGCGATCACCTCGCGACCGGCCGCCTCCACCGCCGCCCGGTACGCCGACGCCGACCGCTCGGGCACCGTCGGCAGCGACGCGAGCGGACGCTCACCCGCCGGCTCCAGCAGGTGCGCCATCCGCTCCGCGGCGCGCGGGTCGAGGTACACCTGCTGCTGCACCATCAGGTCGTCGCAGTCGCGCATGTCGGCGCGGAAGTCGTCGAGGTAGCGACGGTCCTCGCGCCACGGCTTGAACGCGCGCCCGTTCAGCTCCCCGCTCGCCATCACCGCCCAGTGCAGACCGTCCATCCGCAGCAGGTCGCGCGACCCCTCCTGCAGGGTCAGTGCCTCCGTCCACGCCTTCGCCGCCGCCGCCTCGAAGGTCGGGCGGGCGGAGAAGCCGACGTTGACGATCCGGTCGGTGTCGTCGTGCACCACCGCGGCGGCCACCGGGATCGCGAACTCGTCGTCGAGAGCGATCAGCGACGACCGCTGGTGGGTGACGTCGGTGCCGTCCCACAGCCGCTGCAGCACGGGCGGCACCGGCACCCGGGGGAGCGGGTGGCCGTTGAGCCACCACACCATCGTCGCGTGCCGCTCGACCACCTCCTCGAGGCCGCTCATCACCGCGAAGTCGAGGTCGGGCCCGGCGGCGATGCCCGCGAACGCGCAGAAGTTGGTGATCGGTGCGCTCGAGTACCCCGCCGCGTACCAGTTCACGTACACGAGCGACGCCGGCACGAGCACCTCCGCGTCGCGCGTGAGCGAACGACCGGGCACCCAGTGCACGCGCGTCTCGCGGGTCAACGGCACGAACGGGAACCCCGGCGCCGCGTACTGCGCGTCGGAGTACAGGACGAGCTCACGCGGGTCGAGCACCGGCACGCCCCGACGACGCAGCTCGTCGTGGCTGCCGTAGGTGACGGGCAGCGTGTCGAGGATGTTGCCGCAGTACCGCTCCACGGACTCGCCGAGCGCAGCCTTGGCCGCACCGTCAGGGTCGCCGAAGCTGCTGCCCTGGCAGAGCACGTTGTTCGCCCACGGCGACACCGCGCGGACGTCGGCGACGTCGCACTGCTTGGTCACGAGCGACACGGGGACGCTCGCATCGTGCGTGATGTCGCGCGTGCGCAGCACCAGCCCCGACACCGGGTCGACCAGGTCGTCGACGTCGTGCGCGCGGTGCGTGGTGGGCGAGCCCGGCATCGGCAGCACCGGGTGCGTCGACACCACCACGACGTCGCCCTCGACAGGGTTGTCGAGCCGCAACCGGTGCAGCACGTCGCCCGCGCGGTCGCCGCCGAGTACGGCGAGGGCCGCGGACAGCACCGCGTCGGCCTCGTGCGGAGCCGGACCGGCGTCGCCGGTCAGCGACGGGGTGCGCACCACCCGGTGGACCCGACGGTCGAACGCGGCCGCCGCCCGACGCTGCACCGCGTCCTCGAACGACGCCCCGACCCCGGGCGTGACGAACGGCCCGACCCACGCCTCGCCACGGGTCAGCTCCAGCGCCACCCACGGCACCCGCATGTCGTGGCAGGTGCGGTCGAGGTCGACCAGGTCGCTGTCGCGTGCTCCGTGCACGCACACGACCAGCAGCTCCCCGGTGCGGTAGGCACGGTTCACGACGGCGCGCGGGTCCCATGGTGCCGTCGAGACGCCGACGTCGGCCGCGCCGGCACGCCGTACGAGCGCACGCACGAGGGCGTCGTCGCCGGTCAGGAGCAGCTGTCCTCGCGCACCCTCGTCGACCGGCGGGGCGACAGCCGGCGGTGCCGACGTCGGAGCGACCGGCACCAGACCGCCGCGGTCGAGCAGGATCCGACGCAGCGGGTCGGCGGCCTCGACGAGCGCCTCGTCGACGGTTCCGGCTCCGGGCCGGGTCCAGTGGTCGAGCAGCCGCAGCACGTCCGACGCGCCGAGCCCGACCGTGCGGTGCACGCCGTCGGGCGTCGTGACGACGGTGGTGTTCGGGTCGAGCACGCGCACCTCGGTGCGGGCCTCCAAGGCTGAGTCGGACGGTCGGTGCGGGGCGTCGGCCAGGCCGGCGGTCATGGGTCGCTCCTCGTTTCGGCGCGCCGACGGGACACGGCGCGGCAGACTGGGGTGGCGGGCCCCGGCCACTGTGACTGACCGGGGCCCGCCCACGTCGTCCGGATCAGCTCCAGGAGAACGCGGTGGCCACGTGGCCGTGGTGGTTCGAGTTCGGCGCCAGGACGGCCTCGTCCGCGCGCTCGACCTCGACCTCGACGATGTCGATGACGGGCTTCTTCATGCTGTTCACCTCCTCTCCTCGGTCGTTGCTGAGGTCTGCGGCTCGGTCTGGACCACCGAGCGGTACCGGGGGTGGGTGGCGGAGAGGCGGGCGTGGTCGGCGTCGGCCGCGAGGCGCCCGTCCTCCACCAGCAGCACACGAGGCAGGTGCGCGATCGTCGACGCACGGTGGCTCACCACGATCGTCGTGCGACCACGACGCAGCGCGAGTGCGCGCCGCATGAACGCCTCTTCGGCCTCCTGGTCGAGGTTGGCGGTCGGCTCGTCGAGCACGAGCACCTCCGGGTCGCGCAGCACGCCGCGCGCCAGCCCGAGGCGCTGGCGCTGGCCGCCCGACCAGGTACGTCCGTGCTCGGCGAGCAGCGTGTCGATGCCGTCGGGCAGGCTGCGCACGTGGGCCGCGAGACCGACGTCCTCGAGCGCGCGCCACAGGGCGTCGTCGTCGGCGTCGGGTCGGGCGACGAGGAGGTTGTCGCGCACGGTCGCCCTGAACACGTGCGGATGCTGGTCGACCAGGCTCACCCGCGTGCGGGTGCGCTCGACGGGCTCCGCGGCGACGTCGGCGCCGCTGACGCCGATCGTGCCCGCCGTCGGCTCCACCAGACGCACGAGCGCGTGCACCAGCGTCGTCTTGCCCGCGCCGCTCGCACCGACGACGGCCACGTGCTCCCCACCGTCGAGGTGCAGGTCGAGGCCGTGGAGGACGGGTCGGTCGGCGCCGGGGTAGGTGACGGAGAGTCCCCGGACGTCGACCGACCCGCTGCCGTCGGGTTCCGACGGGGTGCCGTCGTGGGTGGGGGGTCGGTGGGCGGCGTGCCCCGCGGCGATCACCTCGTCGATGCGCGCGGCCGCGGCAGACATCTCCGCGACCCGCTGCAGCGAGGCGACCACGGTGAGCACGGGCACGAGCGCGACGCCGGCGAGCACCACGGCGACGGGCAGCGTCGCGGCTCCGATGTCGCCGGAGGCGACCCGGGCGCCGACGGCCAGCAGCATCGTGAACGACGTGGCGGCAACGACGAGGTCGAGGGCGGCCTGCTCGATGCCGGTGCGCACCGCGACGCGTCGACGCACGTCCTGAACCGCCGACGTGGCGGACGCCAGCGACGCGCGCGCGTCGTCGACCCGGCCGAGCAGCACCAGGTCGCGCGCAGACTGGCGCACCTCGACGCTCGTGCCCGAGAGGTCGGACACCCGCTCGCGGAGGTCGGCGCCCTGCCGGCGGGCCGTGCCCAGGCCCGCGAGCGGCACCAGCAGCACGCCGAGCTGGCCAGCCACGACGAGCAGGCCGGGCAGGCCCAGCCAGGCGACCGCACCTGCGGCGATCGTCGCCGCGGCAGCGAATCCCGCGAGCACCTGCGCGACGGTGTGCGCGAAGAACCACTCCAGCTGCTCAGCATCGGACATGGCGGCGGCGGCGGTCTCTCCCGAACGGCGTCGCCCGAGCCCCGACGGCGCGAGCCGGGCAAGCGCCTCGTGCACGGCGAGGCGGATGGTGTCGATCACCCGGTACGCGAGCACGTGCGAGAGCCACGAGTCGCTCCACGCGAGCGCGCCGACCGCGAGCACCGCTGCGGTGAGCGCGGCGAGCCACGCACCGGCGTCGCCGTCGTCGAGCAGGGCCGACGCGGTGGCGACGCTCAGCACGATCGCGCCCGCCCCCGCGAGCATCTGCAGGTAGGCCACCACCACGACGCGCCGGAACAGCGCGCGGTGACGGGACAGGTGGGTGCCCATGGCGCGCAACGGCGCGAGCGTCTGCGTGACGGCGCTCCTGCCGAGGTCGGTCCTCCCGGCGCTCATCGGCCGGCCCCTGCCGTCGCCCCCGCACGCACGAGCTCGACGTAGCGGTCGCACCGGCGCATCAGGGTGTCGTGGTCGCCGTGGTCGACGACCCGGCCGTCGGCCATCACGACGATCGTCCGCGCGTCGCGGACGGCGTCGAGCCGGTGGGCGACGACGAGCAGCGGCAGCCCGGGGCGGGCCGACATCAGGCGCCGCACGAGGGCGGTCTCGCTGTCGACGTCGAGCGCCGAGGTCGCCTCGTCGAGCACGAGCACCGGCCGACCCTGGACGAGACCGCGCGCGATCGCGATCCGCTGCCGCTGTCCGCCGGACACCAGGCCGCCGCGTTCGCCGACGGGGGACTCGAGCGTCAGGGTCGGGTCGTCGGTGCCGATGCCGGCGAGCCGGGCGGCCGCCTCGACCGTGCACGGCACCGGGCCGTCGGGGTCGAGCCCCAGGGTGATGTTGGAGCGCACGTCGCCGGGGAACAGGGTCGGGTCCTGGGGCACGAGGGCCACGTGCGCGAGCCGCTCACGTGCCGACGTCGCGGCCCCGACGGCCACGCGCCCCGACGTCGGCTCCGCGAGCCCGGCCACGAGGGAGGCGACCGTCGACTTGCCGGACCCGCTCGCGCCGACCATCGCGGTCAGGCCGGGGCCGGCGAGCAGGCCGACGCCGTCGAGCGCGGGCGGACGGGCCGCGTCGGCGCCCGGGTAGGCGAAGGTGACGTCGTCGAGGCGAACGACGGCCGCACGGTCGACGACCGGCGGCGTCGTGTCGGCGTCGTCCGGTCGCCGGGCGAGGACCGCACTGATCTGCTCGCCCGAGAACGTGCCGAGGTACCCGGCGTGCCACTGCGACGCGAGGTCGCGCAGGGGCCTGACGAGCTCGACGGACAGCAGCACGACGGCGAACGTCTCGGCGGCGCCGAGGCTGTCCTGCCGGACGAACAGCATGATCAGGGCGACCAGCGGCACCGCGCTCAGGGCGAAGGCGTTGAGCCCGGACTCGATCAAGGACAGCTTGAGCTGCGCAAGGGTCCGGGCGAGCAGGCGGTCCGAGGCGGCGGCCAGCTCGCGCTGGCGTCGCTCCGCGGCGCCGAAGAGCACGAGCGTGGACATGCCCTGCATCGAGTCGACGAACTCGGCGTGCAGCTCCTGGTAGGCGTCCCAGTGGTCGGAACCACGCCGGGCCAGGGCCTTGTCCCAGAGTCGGGGGAGCAGCGGGACGGCTGCTGCCGCTACCACCACCACGGCACCGACGACCGGGTCGATCAGGACGAGGATCACCGCGACGACCGCCGTCACGACGCCCGACAGCAGGAGCGACGGCAGGTACCGGGCGAGGTAGGCGTCGAGGTTCTCGATGCCGTCGACCACGGTGGCGTTGTCGCGCCCGGTCCGTCCAGACCCTGCCTCGTGCACGCTCTCACGCATCAGCTGCACGCCCACCTGGTCGCGGAGGCGGGTCTTCACGGTGGTCATCACCCGTACGACCAGCAGCTCGCGCAGCAGCACCACGAGCGGGCGGGCGAGCAGCACACCGGCGAGCGCCAGGAGCGGCGCAGTGAGGTCGGCCAGCAGGTCGCGCCCCGGACCGTCGGCCACGACGGTGCCGAAGACGTGGGCCGTCACGAGGGCCTGGGCCACGTAGGTGGCGGAGACCGCGAGGCCGACGACGGCCAGGGGGACGAGCATCCGACGCTGGGCGCCAAGAAGGCGGGAGAGGCGGACGTGGGTCACGCTGGACCTTTCTACATGGGAATGATTATCATTCGGGTCGTGACCCTAACCCCTGGGCGTCCGGCCGTCAACGACGCCCTGCCCCGCACTGCGCCGCCCGTCGTCGTGCCAGGACGAGAGCCCTGGGCGGGACGGTCCACGGTCACCGTGCTGGGGCTGACGGTCCTGCTCCTGACCTCCTGCGTCGTCTCGCTCGGCCTCGGGGCCTTCCCCGTGCCCACGTCCGACGTCGCACACGTGCTCTGGTCGCGCCTGACGGGCGCCGCGCTGCCGAGCGACGTCACGAGGGCCGCCGACACGGTCGTCTGGCAGCTCCGCGTGCCCCGCATCGTCACCGGGGCCATGGTCGGGGCTGTCCTGGCCGCCTGCGGCGCGGCCCTGCAGGCGGTCGTCCGCAACGTCCTGGCCGACCCCTACCTCCTCGGGGTCTCCTCCGGCGCGTCGCTGGGCGCGGCCCTCGTCATCACCCTCGGCCTCGGGTCGTTGGTCGGGGCCGTGACGCTCGCCGCCGGAGCCTTCGTCGGAGCACTGCTCGCGCTCGTGCTGGTCCTGACCCTCGTCCGTACCGGCGGACGCATGGCGAGCACGAGGCTCGTCCTCGCCGGTGTCACGGTCTCCTACTTCCTGGGCGCCGTCACGAACCTCGTCGTGGTCTTCGCCGACAGCCGTGACGCCGTCCGGGCCGTGACCTTCTGGATGCTCGGCTCCCTCGGTCAGTCGTCCTGGTCCACCGTGCCCGTGCTGGTGCCGACGAGCCTCGTCACCGTCGCCGTGCTGCTGCTCTGGTCGCGCCGACTCGACGCCGTCTCACTCGGCGACGACGTGGCCCGCAGCCTCGGGACCGACCCGGTCCGCCTCCGCACCCAGGTGGCCGTCATGGCCTCGCTCGGAGTGGCATCAGCCGTCGCGGTGAGCGGCAGCATCGGCTTCGTCGGGCTCGTCGTGCCTCACCTCGCGCGTCGGCTCGTGGGTGCCACCCACCGTCTCGTGGTCGCCACCAGCGCACTGCTCGGCGCGTCGGTGCTGGTGTGGGCCGACGCCCTCGCCCGCACCGCCCTCGCCCCTCGGGAGATCCCGCTGGGCATCCTCACCGCACTCATCGGCACCCCCCTGCTGATGGTGCTGGTCCGGCGCCAGCTGGCACGGACCGAAACCGGCTCGTGACCCCGCGAGCACACCCCCAAGGAGAACGATGACCACCACCCTGTCCTTCCGTCGACGACGCACGGCCGCCACGCTCGGTCTCGGTGCCGCTCTGCTGCTCAGCGCCTGCGGCACCTCCACCGA
Source organism: Aeromicrobium sp. CnD17-E (assembly GCF_024124745.1). GTDB lineage: Bacteria > Actinomycetota > Actinomycetes > Propionibacteriales > Nocardioidaceae > Aeromicrobium. Next base: position 45,157 of record NZ_JAMXRU010000003.1, on the reverse strand, counting down.
CACCTCGGCCGCCGACGCGGCGACCGACACCGGTTATCCGGTGACCGTCGACGACTGCGCGGGGGAGAAGACCTTCGAGCAGAAGCCCGAGAGCGTCATGACCATCGGCACGGCCGCGATCTCCCTGCTCGACGCCGCAGGTGCCAGCGGGCAGATCACGGCGAGGGCGGGCGAGTTCGGTGCCCCGCTCCCGGACGACCTCGACACGCCGCCGTCGGACGCCGAGGTGGTCGATCCGTCCGACCCCACCGCCGAGAGCATCATCGGTGCGGCGCCGGACGTCGTCTACGGCTACGGGCTGTTCAGTGCCAAGCCGGAGGCCCTGGAGCAGGCCGGGATCCCGATGCTGACCGTCGCAGGGGAGTGCGGCCACGACGCCAGCACCGGCAAGGCCGCCGGCATCGACTTCAGCACGGTCAGTGACGACGTGCGTCGCCTCGGCCGGGTGTTCGGCACCTCCGACGTCGCGGACGAGAACGCCGACGCGCTCGACGCGACGGTGAAGAAGCTCTCGGCGGAGTCGACCGGCGACGGCGCCTCGGCTGCATGGCTCTACTACTTCTCCTCCAGCGAGTCGCTCTCGGCGTACGGCGCGACGTCGATGGCCAACGCGGTGCTGGACGCGGCCGACCTCGAGAACGTGTTCGGCACGCAGCAGGAGTCGTACGTGAAGGTCTCGATGGAGTCGCTGCTCGAGGACGACCCGACGTGGCTCGTGCTGAGCTACGGCCTGTACGGGGAGTCCGAGGCCGACGCACGCAAGCAGCTGCTCGCCGAGCCCGGCGCGAATGACCTCACGGCCGTGAAGGAGGGGCGCCTCATCCTCGTCCCCGGTACCTCCTCCGAGGCGTCGCAGCAGTCGGTGAAGGGCCTGCGGGCCGTCGTCGACGCGCTCGCCGATGGCCGCTGAGCGTCTGCGCGCGACGTCGGTCGGGGTCCGTCACGCAGACGTGACGGCCCTGGCCGGTGTCGACCTGCGCGTGCACGACGGTGAGGTGGTCGGTCTCGTCGGACCCAACGGCAGCGGGAAGACCAGCCTGTTGCGGGCGCTCGGAGGCATCGCCGCACCGACGTCGGGCGAGGTGCTGCTCGACGGTCGACCGCTCACGTCGGTCGACGCACGGACCCGGGCGCGGGTCCTGGCGTACGTCGGTCAGGACGAGCACAGCGAGATGCCGTTCACCGCCCGCGAGGTGCTGCTCCTCGGCCGCTCGAGCCGGCACCGCGACTGGGAGGGATTCGACGGTGACGACCGTGCGGTCGTCGACGACCTCCTCGCCGATCTCGACCTCGCCCACCTGGCACGTCGCACGCTCGACCGGATGTCGGGGGGCGAGCGCCAGCGGGTCCTCATCGCCCGCGCGCTCGCCCAGCAGACGTCGGTGATCCTGCTCGACGAGCCCACCAACCACCTCGACGTCCGCTACCAGCACCACGTGATGGAGACCCTCGTCTCCCGCGGCGCGACGACGGTCGTCGTCCTCCACGACCTGAATCTCGCTGCTGCCTACTGCGACCGGGTCGTCATGCTGGACGGAGGGTCGGTCGTCGCCGACGGACCGACGCGGGACGTGCTCGAGGCCCAGTCCGTCGCCGACGTGTACCGGGTGCGCACGCGGGTGATCGACCTCGGGGAGCGGTCGCACCTGGTGCTGGGTCGCTGAGGAGGTCAGTCGCAGTAGTCGCAGAGACCCGTGGCAGGGAGCGCCGTGAAGCAGGTCGGGCAGACCTTCACCGGCTTCGTCTCGACGGCGGCCCGCGCCCTGCTGGGGCGGGTCGACGTCGTGCTCGAGCTCGCGCGGCGCACCTTGGCGGGCCGCGGCGTGCCACCGTCGGCGGGCAGGTCCGTCGCGAGAGCGCGGTAGCAGAGCAGGCGGTCCTCGGCCGCGCGCGTCTCGACGTCGCGCACGACGTCTCCGGTCGTCGCCAGGACAGCCCGCGCGTAGACGTCGCCGACCGTGCCGTCGCGCTGGACCGCGAGCGACGTGAGTGGCGGATCGCCGGCGCGTGCCGCGGCCAGGGCGGTGATCTCCATGAAGTCGCCCAGCCAGGTGCGGCGCGACGTCGGGCTCTCCACGCGCGTGCGGACGAGGACCTGGTCGGCCAGTTCGCTGACGGTGATCACGGCGCCGTAGCGGCTCGCGGTCTCGCGGAGGATGTCGAGTGCTGCGGGGGTCCACCGGGCGAACTGGGGGAGGAGCTTGGCCACGTCTCACAACGTTAGACGACCGGTCCACGGGGTCGTCTCGGTGGACTGGTCAGAGCGCGCGCCGGACGCGGATGGGTCCCTTCGCCGTCGACGGGTCGACGACCCGACCGCCCTGGGTGATCTCCACGGTTCCGTCGGCCACGAGCCGTCGTGCTGCCCGTCTCGCGGGCTCCATCAGCTCGCGCCAGCCGTCGGGGTCGACGCGCCTGGCCGCCTCCGAGGGACAGATCGTGGCGCCGCCGGCCCGGCCGTCGAGGAGGTCCACGATGGCCGCCTCCAGCTCCTGGTCGGTGCGCGTCACGCCGCGCTTGCGGCAGGCCTGCGAGCAGTAGCGCACCTGGTCCCAGTCGCGCTCCCACTTCTTGCGCCACTCGATACGACGTCCGCAGGAGGCGCAGGTCTTGGGCTCGGGGGGCACCGGTCCAGTGTCCGACGGTCGGCGTGGCAGCGCACGGCGGCGAGCGTCGGACGCCTGATTGCGTCGCGCAACCGCATGGGAACGATCCCCGCGAGGGCGTGACCTCCGCAGGGTGGCGTCGTTGGGACGGTCAATCGCGCTCCGGTTCCGACGGAGCGCACGTTCGGGGGAACGATAGACATGCGTCGACGCATCATGTCCACATCCATCGGAGCGGCCGCCTTGGCGTTGGCTGCTCTCACCGTCCCGGCCCAGGCCGGCGCCGACGACCAGGCGCGCCTGCAGCCCTTCCTGGCCGACCAGCTGTCGACCCTGAAGGGCGGCGCCGCCACGACCGTGCTCGTCCACGGTCGGACCCTGGCCGACGCCGAGCGGGCGGTGCGCGAGTCCGGTCTGGAACGGGCCGGCAGCTTCGACAAGATCGGCGTCGTGATCGCCAGCGGGACACGCAGCGAGATCGAGGCTGCCCGATCTGCCGAGGGTGTCACCTACCTCGAGGGCGACCAGCCCATCGAGTACCACCAGGAGACGTCGAACATCGCCACGCGCGGTGCCGAGGCTGCCGCGACGCTCACCGGGGCGGACGGCACGGCCCTCACGGGTCGCGGCGTCAGCGTCGCCGTCATCGACTCCGGCGTCGATCCGACGCACCCGTACCTGAAGGGTGCGACGGTCGCGAACCTGAAGTCGGTGTGCTCGCCGCTCGACGAGACCGGCTGTCAGGTCCTGCGGGTGCCCACCGCGCTCGACACGGACACGACGTCGCTCGGCGGCCACGGGACGCACGTCGCGGGCATCGCGGTCGGTCGGCCCACGACGTTGACGAGCGGGGAGAAGCTGCAGGGCGCGGCGCCGGGCGCGAGCCTGGTGTCGCTGTCGACGGGCGCGGGGATCCTCATCCTCGGTGCGGACGCGTCGCTGAACTGGGTCCTGGAGAACCACGCGAAGCCGTGCGGCGACGGTGTGTCGGCGGCCGAGTGCCCGCCGATCAAGGTCACGAACAACTCGTACGGGCCGTCGGGTGGCGGATCGTTCGACCCGGAGTCGGCGACCGTGAAGCTGCAGCGCGCCCTGGCTGCGGAGGGTGTCGTGACGGTGTGGGCGGCCGGCAACGACGGCGGAGACGGCAGCGAGAGCCTGACGAACCCGCCCGGCCAGGATCCGACGGGCGGCATCATCTCGGTCGCGTCGTACTACGACCTCGACACCGGTACCCGCGACGGCCGCGTCTCGTCGTTCTCCAGCCGAGGTGCGGCGACGGACCGGTCCACGTGGCCGGACGTGTCGGCACCGGGGGAGGACATCACGTCCTCGTGCCGGCCGTACCTGGTGATCTGCGCGACGGGTCTGGACCCGAAGGACGGGCCCGGTCCGCTGGACGTGGGCACGTTCAACACGATCAGCGGCACGTCGATGGCTGCACCGCACGTGGCGGGCATCGTCGCGCAGCTGTTCCAGGCTGACCCGACGGCGACGCCGGCCGAGGTGGAGGCGGCGTTGACGTCGACGGCGTACAAGTACACCGACGGCAGTGCCTACGTCGACGGCTCGTCCTTCGACAAGGGTCACGGTCTGGTCGACGTGGTGGCTGCGGTGTCGGCCCTGCGCTGAGCCGGACCGACGAGGTCCCGGGACACCCCTGGCGGGTCCCGGGACCTCGTCGCGTCTCGGTCAGCGTCGTGGTGAGACGAGGACCGGGGCCGCCTCGGCGACTTCGAGCGGAGTCGCTGCGCCGGTGGCCGTCAGCGGTTGACCGAGGGGTGTCCACGCTCCTCCGTCGACGCGGTACCGGACGGTGTAGGTGGTGTCGACGCGGATGCTGACCTGGTCGGCGGTGCGCTGGTAGGTGTGCGTGACGTCCTTCGCCGGGTAGGGCCGACCGGGTCGCGTGGTGGTGCGACTCGTCCCGTCTCCGTGGTGCCAGATGTAGCCGGTGGGGGTGGCCTCGACGTCGATGTCGTGTCCGAGCAACGTGATCCTCTCGCTCACCGGCCGCGGGTCGGTGTGCAGGATCGTCGGCACGTTCACGAGCGTCCGCCCGCCGGGCTGGACGGTGACCCGGAGAGCGGGCATCGGGATCTCGCTCACTGCCCGGCGGATCTCGCTGGGCGTCGCCTGGCGGCGCGCTGGTCGAGCGGGGGTCGGCTCCGTGGGGCAGTCAACCGAGTCCGGTGTGATGGTGCAGTTCTCGATGAGCCATGGGCTCTGCACGTAGCCCTCAGGAGTCAGCTTGACGGGTTTGCCTCGGCGGGCGGGAGCGGAGGATGCCTCTCGCGCGCTTGATTCAAAACCTCGGTATGCGTCGCGAGTCAGCTCCTCGCCTTCAAGCCGAACGCTTGCGCCTTTGCCACCCACGTCTACGCCTGCGTGAACCAGAGCGAAGTTCGCCAAAACAACTAGTGATCCAATCCCGGCTGCGAGTGTTCTAGCGATCAAGGCCGACCTCCTCCAAGATCCATCCGCGCTGTGTGCGTAGCACTCGGAACACGAGACGATTCATCTCTGCGGGCGTAGCGGTAATCTTCGCGGCTCTGCTGGTTTGGACCTTTCCTTCGGCCACCTTGACTTCGGCGCGCACCAGAACGACGGACGAGTCACCTGAGCGGGTGGCGACCTTCGCACTGGTCATCTCCTGTCGACCGCCGAGAAGTCGTCCGCCAGCTCGGTAAATCTGCCCGTAGTAGTCGATGTACTTGCGACAGCCCGCACAGTCCTCCGTGGAGATCTTTTCGAGCAGCTGAGTGTTCCCGGTCCAAGACGCGAAGTCGGACACCTCGAGCCAGTACCGCACAAACGTCGCTGCGCCCGTTGCGGAGGGATCTTCCGCGGTCGCCGGTAGTTCAGGTGGGGTAGGCGAGGGCTCGGACGGAGACGCCGCGGAAGGTTCGGTTGACGTCGGATCCGGCTCAATCACTTCGGACTTGCCGCCACACGCGGCGATGATGAGGAGTGTGGCAACGGCCGTGGCGATGACGTTCGTTCTCATATGACCCCCCGATCTGATGCGCCAGAACGTAGCGAACAGGCGCCGGCCGACGAAAGTCTCGATCCACAGAGTTCGGACGGACGAGCGGGTGACGTTGCTCTCGACTGCGACGTCGACGCATCCGGAGGAGAGGGACAGTGGACGGGGCGGGGACGGGTGTCGGCGCGAGCCACTAGGTTCGTCGTGTGGCGTTGACGATCCATCGGGCGGAGCGGGCCGACGTGCTCGCGGGCGGGCTGGCCGAGCTGCTGGCCGAGCCGCCCGACGACCCGTTCGAGCGCGACCTCGTCGTCGTCGCGGCGGCTGGGGTGGAGCGGTGGCTCGCGCAGACGCTCAGCCACCGGCTCGGCACCGCCCCCGGACACGACGACGGCATCTGCGCCGGCGTGTCCTTCGTGCGACCCCTCCACCTGCTCACCGAGCTCACCGAGAAGGAACGCGACGACCCCTGGGCGCCGAAGCGTCTCGCCTGGGTCGTCCTCGACGTCATCGAGCAACACCTCGACGAACCCTGGCTCGCCATCGTCGCCCGGCACGTCGGGCACGGCCTCGAACCGGGGGAGGAGGCCCTGCGGCGCAGCCGGCGCTACCCGACCGCCAAGCGCATCGCTGCACTCCTGCACGGCTACGCCGTCCAACGCCCCTGGATGGTGCAGGCCTGGACGGCCGGCGACGACGTCGACGGAGTCGGCTCGCCCCTCGTCCACGAGGTCCGCTGGCAGGCCGAGATCTGGCGCCGCGTCCACACCGTCCTCGACGGCCATCCGTCGCCCGACCTTCGCCTCGCCGACACCGCCGTGGCCCTCCGTGGGCGCACCCTCGACCCCGACCTGCCCCAGCGGCTCTCCTTCTTCGGGCACACCCGCATGCCGCACGCCGAGCTCGACGTCGTCGGGGCGCTCGCCCACACCCGCGACGTCCACCTCTGGCTGCCGCACCCCTCCCGCAGCCGATGGGACGACGTCGCCGCCACCATCACCGACGCCCCACGACAGCCGACCCGTCGCGACACCGTCGATGCTCCCGACACCGGCAACACGCTCCTCGCTGCGTGCGCCCGCGACGTCGGCGAGCTCGAGCGCAGCCTCCTCGCGCTGCCCGGCAACGCGACCACCGTCCACCTGCCCGGACCGGAGCGCCCCGCGACCCTGCTCGGTCAGCTCCAGGCCGACCTCGCAGCCGACCGCGACGGGCCCGCCGACGAGACGCGCAGCCTCGACCCGCTCGACCGGTCCGTGCAGGTGCACGCCTGCCACGGTCCCGCCCGACAGGTCGACGTGCTGCGCGAGATCGTCGTCGGCCTCCTCGCCGACGACCCCACCCTCGAGCCGCGCGACGTGCTCGTCATGTGTCCCGACGTCGAGACGTTCGCACCCCTCGTCGAGGCCGCGTTCGGGCTCGACGACGTGCCCGACGTCGACCATCCCGGCCACCGGCTCCGCGTCCGCCTCGCCGACCGCGCCACCGGCGCCACCAACCCTGTCGCCGACGTCCTGCAGAAGGTCGTCGCCATCGCAGCAGCACGCCGCACCACCGCCACCGAGGTGCGCGACCTCCTCAGCCTCGCGCCCGTCCGACGACGCTTCGCACTCACCGACGACGACCTCGAGCAGGTCGACGAGTGGACCGTGCAGACCGCCATCCGCTGGGGCGTCGACGCCGACGCCCGCGCAGCGTGGCAGCTCGGCGGGCTCGCCCAGAACACCTGGCGCACCGGGCTCCAGCGCCTCGCGCTCGGCGTCGTCACCGACGGTCACGACGACCCCGACGCCCGGGACGACACCCACCCCGGCAACCGGCTCGGCGGGGTCCTCCCGCTCGACGACCTCGGCAGCACCGGCGTCGACCTCGTCGGCCGATTCACCGAGGCCGTCGAACGACTCGCCGCGGTGCTCGACGCGTCCCGCCCGCAACCCGTCGACGACTGGGTCCAGCTGCTGACCACCGCCGTCCACACGCTCACCGACGTGCCCACCCGCGACGCCTGGCAGCGCGAGCAGGTCCTCCGCGTCCTCGCCGACCTCACCCGCGCCGACACCGCGCCCGCCGCCCGCGGCACCCTCACGGTCGTCGAGGTCGCGGCGTTCCTCACCGACGCGTTCGCCCCGCGCCCGACCCGCACCAGCTTCCGCACCGGCTCCCTCACCGTCTGCACGATGGTGCCGATGCGCTCCGTGCCGCACCGGGTCGTCTGCCTCCTCGGTCTCGACTCCGGCGCCTTCCCCCGCACGCCCACCCCGCTCGGCGACGACGTCCTCGCACGCACGCCGCTCGTCGGCGAGCGGGACGCGGCAGGCGAGGACCGCCAGCTGTTCCTCGACGCCGTCCTGTCCGCCACCGAGCACCTCGTCATCACCTACACCGGCGCCAGCGAGCACACCGGACGACCGCTCCCGCCGGCCACCCCGGTCGGGGAGCTGCTCGACCAGCTCGCCCGCACCGTCCCGACGGCCGACGTGCGCAGCCACGTGCTGGTGCAGCACCCGCTGCAGGCGTTCGACGCCCGCTCGTTCATCCCCGGTGCCCTGGTACCCGGCTCCGCCTTCAGCTTCGACGCCGCCGCCTACGCCGGTGCCCGTGCCACCGTCCGACCGCAGGTCCCCGAGCCGCCGTTCCTCCCAGCCGCGCTCCCCAGCGACGTCGACCCGATCACCACCCTCGACGCCCTGCGCGACCTGGTCCGCCACCCCGTGCGCTCCTTCGTCACGAGCCGACTCGACGTGCGTCTGCCCTACGAGGACGAGCCCATCGACGACAGCGTCCCGCTCGGGCTCGACCATCTCGAACGGTGGAAGGTCAAGGACCGCGTGCTCGCCGCCGTGCTGGCCGGCGTTCCCGGTCACGACGCCGAGGCCGACGAACGCCGGCGCGGCCTCCTGCCTCCTGGTCCGCTCGGCGACGCCGAGCTCGCGCGGGTGCGCCCGGAGGTCAGCACCCTCTTCGCCCTCGCCGCACCCCTGCGCACCGACACGGCTCGCAGCGTCGACGTCGACGTCGAGCTCGACGACGGCCGCCGCGTGATCGGCACCGTCGCCGGCGTCCACCCGCAGCATGCCCTGCGCGTCACCGCGTCGACCGTCCAGGGACGTCAGCTCCTCGAGGCCTGGGTCGACGTGCTCGCCCTCGCGGCGGCGGGCCAAGGGCGGCCTGCGCACCTTGTCGGCCGCGTGCCGAGCGGCTACCGGAAGGCGCCCGGCGTCGTCACCCTCGCCGCACCGTCGCAGGACGAGGCACGGTCCGTCCTCGCCGACCTGCTCGACCTCCATGCGTTCGGCCGCACCACGTTCCTGCCGTTGCCGGTGAAGACCTCGCAGGCCTACGCCGACCTCGCGCGGCGGACCCGCCCCGAGATCGCCCTCGCGAAGGCCGAGCGCGAGTGGATCGGCAGCCGCGACGTGCCCGGCGAGGTCGCCGACCCGTACCACCGCCTCGTCCTCGGCCCCGACGCGCCGATCGCCGACCTGGTCGAGCGCGGCTTCGAGCAGCACGCGGCCACGCTCTGGTTCCCGCTCCTCGACCGCATGGAGGTCGACGCATGAGCGCCGACGGACCGGTCGCCGAGTTCGACATCGCCGACCCGCTGCCCACCGGCACCACGCTCCTCGAGGCCAGCGCCGGCACCGGCAAGACGTGGGCGATCGCGGCACTCGTCACCCGACTCGTGGCCGAGGGCGTCGCCACGCTCGACGAGCTGCTCGTCGTCACCTTCGGGCGGGCAGCCAGCGCCGAGCTGAAGGATCGTGTGCGCGAGCGGCTGGTACAGGCTGACGCCGTCCTCGCTGCCGGCCACGGCGACGAGCGCGACCCCCTGCAGCGGCTCCTGCTCGACGTCGACGACACCGAGCGCACGGCTCGCCGTCAGCGCCTGCGTGCCGCCGTCGCGCGGTTCGACGAGGCCACCATCACCACGACCCACGGCTTCTGCCAAGCGGTGCTGCGCAGCCTCGGCACCACCGGCGACGTCGAGCCCGGGTCGGTCCTGGTGGAGGACGACACCGACATCGTCGACCAGGTGGTCTCCGACCTCTACCTGCGAGCGGTCGGTCGAGGTCAGACCCCTCCGTTCGGCCACGAGGAGGCGGCCGTGCTCGGTCGGCGAGCGGTCGAGGACCCGTCGGCGCACCTGCTGCCCACCGACGCGGAGCCTGGATCGGCGCCCGACCTGCGTCGACGATTCGCGTCGGCCGTCCGCGACGAGTCGGCGCGACGCCGCTTGGCGGCCCGCACCCTCTCCTACGACGACCTGCTGCAGCGTCTCGCCGAGGCGCTCGAGCCAGACGACTCGCCCGCCCGCACGGTCATGCGCGACCGCTGGCGAGTCGTGCTCGTCGACGAGTTCCAGGACACCGACCCCGTGCAGTGGCGGATCCTGGAGCGCGCCTTCGTCGGCCACGCGACCATGGTGCTGGTCGGCGACCCGAAGCAGGCCATCTACGGCTTCCGCGGCGGCGACGTCGACACCTACCTGCGCGCCGCCGCGCAGGCCGACACGCGACGCACCCTCACCGTCAACCATCGCAGCGACGCACCCCTGGTGAGCGCCGTCGACGCCGTGCTGCGGGGTGCCGCGCTCGGCGACCCTGCGATCGTCGTCCGTCCGGCGAGCGCCGCGCTCGACGGGTCACGGCTGCACGACCCGCGCGGCGACGCCCCGTTCCGGCTCCGGGCCCACCTGCGCAGCGACGCCGGGTCCGACGGCGACGCCCTGCGCATCGGCGACGTCAGGCCGCGGGTCGCCCGCGACGTCGCAGCCGACGTCGTCGCGCTCCTGGGCAGCGGTGCCACGTACGACCACGGCGCCGGACCGGTGCCGCTGACGGCCGGCGACATCGCGGTGCTCGTCGAGCGGCACGGTGACGCCGAGCTGCTGCACGCCGAGCTGGAGCGCCGCGGGGTGCCCGCCGTGCGCACCGGTGGCTCGGACGTGCTGCAGAGCCAGGCGGGCCAGGACTGGGTCACGCTGCTGACCGCCATGGAGTCGCCGCACCGCAGCGGCTACACCCGCGCTGCTGCGCTCGGACCGTTCCTCGGCTGCACGGCCGCCGACCTGGCCGCCGACGACGGCGACGCCCTCACCGACCGCGTCTCCTCACGGCTGCGCGACCTCACCGACCTGCAGCGCGAGCGCGGTACCGCCGGGATGGTCGAGGCCCTCACCGCCGACGCCTCCGTGGTCGAGCGGCTGCTGCGCCACCAGGGCGGTCGTCGTCGACTCACGGACCTCGAGCACGTCGGCCAGGTGCTCGCGATCGCCGCCCGCGAGCACGGACTCGGCCTGTCCGGGCTGCGACGCTGGCTGCTCGACCGGCGCAGCGAGACCTCTCCGGCAGCCGACCGCACCCACCGTCTCGACACCGACGCCGACGCCGTGCAGATCGTCACCACGTTCGTCAGCAAGGGTCTGCAGTACCCCGTCGTCTACGTCCCGTTCCTGTTCGACCGATGGGTCCCGGAGCCCAGCATCGTCCGACTCCACGACGACGACGGCCGGCGCTGTCTCGACGTCGGCGGGGCAGGACCTTCGTGGTCCGCGCACGCCCGTCGCTCCGACGTCGAGCGCGCGGGGGAGTCGTTGCGGCTGCTGTACGTCGCGCTCACCCGCGCCCAGTCGCGGCTGGTCGTGCACTGGTCGCCCACCTTCAACGCGCGGCACGGTGCCCTGCACCGCCTGTTGTTCCGGCCCGACCTGTCGCAGCCCGAGGTGCCGGACGTGCAGGCCGTGCCGTCGGACCACGACGCCGTGGCGCGTCTGCGTGCCTGGCAGGAGCGTGGCGGTCCCGTCGTCGAGCAGATGGTCACGGGCGACGACGAGCTGACCCCCGCGCCCGGGGAGGCGGAACGACTCGAGGTCCGTCACCTGCGTCGCGACGTCGACACCGTCTGGACCCGCACCTCGTACACCTCGCTCGTGCGGCGCGACGAAGGACCCAGCGTCTCGAGCGAACCGGAGCCGACCGCCGCGGACGACGAGGTCGAGGTGGTCGCCGATGTCGACGCCGGCCCGGTCCTCGGTCCGTCGCCGTGGGCCGAGCTCGCCGGCGGGGCGGCGCTCGGCACGCTCGTGCACGGTGTGCTCGAGCACGTCGACATCGACGCCGACGACCTCGACGGGGAGGTCCGCCGACGAGTGGAGGAGGAGCTGGCGTCGCGTCCGCTCGCCGTCGACGTCGACGTGCTCGCACCGGCGCTCGTCGGGGCCCTCAGCACGCCGCTCGGGCCGCTCGCCGACCACCTCACGCTGGCCGAGGCGCTCGGCCGGCGCCCGTTCCGCGAGATGGACTTCGAGCTGCCGCTGGCTGGCGGCGACACGGTCCGGGCCGCCGGTCGCACGGGGACGCTCGCCGACGTCGCCGACCTCATGGAGGCGCACCTGCCGTCGGGCGACGCGCTGCGACCCTTCGCAGCGGAGCTGCGCGACGCCAGCCTGCGCGGGCGCACCCTGCGGGGCTACCTCACCGGCTCGATCGACCTGCTCCTGAGGCTCGACGGCGACCGGACGCTCGTCGTCGACCACAAGACCAACCGCCTCGAGAGCGGTGCGCTCGTCGAGGCCGGCGGCGGCCTGGAGGCGTACGCACCCGAGCGCCTGGCCGACGCCATGCTGCACACGACCTACCCGCTGCAGGCCCTGCTGTACGCCGTGGCGCAGCACCGGTTCCTGCGGTGGCGGCTGCGTGGGTACGACCCCGACGTGCACCTGGCCGGGGTGCTCTACCTGTTCGTGCGGGGCATGACCGGCCCCGACGGACCACGCGGTGCCGACGGCTGCCCGTTCGGTGTGTTCGCGTGGCAGCCCCCGTCGGCGCTGGTGCTCGACCTCAGCGCGCTGCTCGACGGCAGCCCGACCGACGGAGGTCCGCGATGAGCGAGACGACGACGTCCCCCGCGGTCGACGTGTCGCCGGGCGACCCGTTCGACCGTCAGGTCGTCCAGGGCCTCGATGTCGAGAGCGACCCGATCCTGGCCGTGCTCAACCACACCGGTGTCCTGGCAGCCGCCGACGTGCACGTCACCCGCACCGTCGCCCGACTGGCGGACGAGGACGACGAGGCGGTGCTGCTGGCCCTGGCCGTGGCCGTTCGCGGGGTCCGGCTCGGGTCGTCGTGCGTCGACCTCGGCAGCGTGCTCGACGACCTACGTCTGGAGGCGCCCGACGTCGAGTGGCCGTCGTTCGTCGACGACCTCGATGACTGGTGGCGCCGCGTCGAGGCCAGTCCGCTGGCGTCCGGCCGCGACCGGGTCCTCGTCGTCGAGCGTCCGTTGCTGCACCTGGTGCGCTACCACGCGCTCGAGGTGTCGCTGTGCCGACGCCTGGGGGAGCGGCTGGCCCTGCGACCCCCGCCCGTCGACAGGGCCGCCCTCGACGCCGACCTCCGACGTCTGTTCGGCGACCCCGGGTTCGCCGAGCAGCGTGCGGCCGCGGCCCGTGCTGCGCACTCGTGGACCACGGTGCTCACCGGCGGCCCGGGGTCGGGCAAGACCACCACCATCGCGCGACTCCTCGCAGCGCTCGCGAGCCAGCACGCCGCGACCGGGCACGACCGGCCTCTGGCCGTGGGGCTGGCTGCCCCGACCGGCAAGGCCGCGGCCCGGATGCGGGAGGCCGTCGCCGCCGCGTCGACCGACCCGGTGTTCACGCCGGCGGAGCGCGACTGGCTGCGCACGCTGCCCGCCGGCACGGTGCACCGGCTGCTCAGCTCGCGGCCCGACCACCGGACGGCCTTCCGTCACCACGCCGGGCAGAAGCTGCCGTACGACGTGGTGGTCGTCGACGAGACGTCGATGGTCTCGCTGCTCCTCATGGAGCGGCTGGTGCAGGCCGTGCCGTCCGGGTGTCGCCTGGTGCTCGTCGGTGACGCCGAGCAGCTCGCCTCCGTCGAGGCCGGCGCGGTGCTGCGCGACGTGGTGGAAGGTCTCGGCGGCGACGCCAGCCCCGTCGTCACGCACCTGCAGCAGTCGCACCGTTTCGACGGTGGGATCGGGGCGCTCGCCTCGGCGGTCGTCGAGGGCGACGCGGACCGCGTGCTCGACCTCTTGGCCGAGGGGGTCGACGGGGTGTCACTGCGTCACCCCGACGAGGTCGAGGACGTCGTGTCCGGACGCCCAGCGCAGCAGGCCCGTGCCGTGGCTCGCGCCGCTGCCGAGGGCGACGTGCCCACGGCGCTGGCGGCGTTGGGCGAGCACCGGCTGCTGTGCGCGCACCGAGACGGCGCGTACGGCGTGAGCCACTGGAACGAGCGTCTGGAGCGGGAGGTGCGCACCTTCCCGGACCCGGCCCGTCCCTGGTTCGTCGGCCGCCCCGTCCTCGTCACCCGCAACGACGCCTCGCTCCGGGTCAACAACGGCGACGTCGGCGTCACCCTCGACGACGGCCACCGGCTCGTCGTGCACCTGGACTCCACGACGACGGTCTCCTCGACGCGGCTCTCGTCGGTGCAGAGTGCCTACGCCAGCACCGTCCACCGCAGCCAGGGCAGCGAGTTCGACCACGTCACCCTCCTGCTGCCCGAGGAGGACTCGCTCGTCCTCACTCGCGAGCTGCTGTACACCGCGATCACCCGCGCACGCACCAGCCTGACGATCGTCGCCACCCCCGAGGTCCTCCGACGCGCCGTCGAACGCCGCACCGCTCGCGCCAGCGGTGTCGCCCGACGCCTTGCCGCGATCGTCGCTGTGTGAAGCTGCCTCGACACGCCACACCCCCTTCCTGGGATGCAGGCCGGTGCGAGCCCTGACAGGCTGGTCGTCACGGACCACGAGTCGGGAGGAACCCCATGAAGAAGATCGTCTACGCGCTGGCGTTCGGCATCGGCTACGTGCTCGGCGCCCGAGCCGGCCGCGAGCGGTACGAGCAGCTGCGTGACGCGGCGGAGCGCTTCCAGTCCGATCCGCGCGTGCAGGACGCGGTGCACAAGGCCGAGGAGCTCGCGGAGGACGCCGTCCAGGCCGTCCGCGACGAGGACAAGCGGCACGAGGTCGTCGACTCGTTGAAGGAGACCGTCGGCACTGTCCGCGCCCAGGCCACCGGCGCGGCCGCCGCAGTCAAGGAGACCGTCGAGGACGCCACGGACGGAGACCTGTCCGACACGGTCGAGAGCGTCAAGGACACCGCCAAGGACCTCAAGGACGAGGCCGTCTCCAAGGCCGAGGACGTGAAGGACGCCGCTGACGAGGGCGGGCTGTCCGAGGCCGTCGACACGGCCAAGGACGCCGCGAAGGACGTCGAGGACGAGGCGGCCGACAGAGCCGGAGAGGTGCGCGAGAAGGTGGCCGAGGCCGCGCCGCGCTCCAGCGACGAGGACGCGATCGCCGACGCCGTCGGGTCGGCGCAGCAGGGAGCCAAGCACGTGCGCGACGAGTCGGCCGAGGCCGTCGAGCGCGTGGCGCAGAAGGCCCAGGGCGCGGCCGACGAGACCGGCACGCCCGCCGCGCTCGAGGACCCCGACGCGCACATCCCCGAGGTGGAGGACGAGATCGTCCACACCTCGGGTCCTGACGACCAGCGCTGATCGTCAGCGAAGAAGGCCCCGCACGGACCGAGGTCCGCGCGGGGCCTTCGCACGTGGCGTCGCCGAGTCAGGCCGGCGGGCGACCGAGCCGCGCGCGCACCTGGTCGAGCACCCGGGGCGGGAACTCGTGGGTGCGGCGACAGCGCTCCACGAGGTAGAGGATCTTGTTGAGTCGAGGGCCCGGCAGCTCCACGCCACGTGACTCGAGAGCCGGTCGCAGGACGTTGCGGTCGAACGCGCCGTCGCTGCGCTCGGGCTCCTCGCGCCAGCGCGCGAACGCCTCCTTGAGCTGGGCGTGCCCGACGACGCCGTGCTCCGGCGACAGGGCGACCGCGATCGCCGCCACGAGCCAGGCGTCGTCGTGCTGCAGCGCGTCGACGTCGAGCTGGACGGTGCCGGTTCCCGCCGGCGCCAGTGTCGGCGGGTCGAAGTCGACCACCAGGTCGATGCTGAGGTCCGGGAAGCGCAGGCTCACGCGCGTGCCCGGTGCCGTGAGCGACATCCGCTGCCCCGGGACGGGTGTCGAGGCGTCGCCCTCCGGCGTCACCACCTCCACGACCACGCCGTTCGCCCGCTGCCCGCGGTGGAGCACGGGATGCCCGGCCCCGGCCTGCACGACCACCGCGGGGTCGCTGAGGTAGGGGAGACGGACGAACACGTACGTCGAGCCGGCGATCTCCTCGACGGCCACGGACCTCTGCTCGGGCAGCGTCATCCGTCGGGCGAGCACCAGCTTTCCGCCGGGGTCCACGATGGTGCGACCCGACGACTCGGGCCCGACCGACCAGGCGATGCGCAGCACGCTTCCTTCCCTCCTGTCTCGACGACGACGATCATGCCAGCACCGAACGGTCGGCCCTGTGCGGCCATTGCATTGCACGCGATGTAATCGTGTGCAATGATAGTGCCGTTGGGCGCGGCACGAGCCGCCCCGATTCCCGACTTCCAGGAGGAACCATGGACGCGATCTACACCGCCGAGGCACTCGCGACGGGTGGCGGCCGCGACGGCGGGCACGTCGTCACGAGCGACGGCCGCCTCGACCTGCACACGGCCCTGCCGACCAGCATGGGCGGCAACGGCGAGGGCACGAACCCCGAGCAGCTCTTCGCGTCGGGCTACGCCGCCTGCTTCCACGGCGCCTTCCAGCTCGTCGCCCGTCAGGCCAAGGCCGACGTGAGCGACTCGAGCGTCGGCGCGAAGGTCGACATCGGCTCCAACGGCCAGGGCGGCTTCGACCTCGCCGTCACGCTCGAGGTCACCGTCCCGACCCTGCCGCACGACGAGGCGCAGGCGCTGGCCGACAAGGCGCACGAGGTGTGCCCGTACTCGAACGCCACGCGCGGCAACATCGACGTGCAGATCGTCGTCGTCGACGACTGAGAGACCCGCACGTCACGTCCTGGCCGGGGCGTGTCGTGCCCTGGGAGGAGCCGCGGTGGAACATGTTCCACCGCGGCTCGCCTGTTCCTGGCCTGCCGTCCGACGATGGCAGCATGACCACGCTCACCTCCCTCGCCACGAACCTGTTGATCCTCGTCGCCTTCGTCGGTGTGGTCCTCGTGGGACTCCGCGTCGCCCAGAGCATCTTCGGCACCGGCTCGAAGAAGGCAGCCGCCACCGAGGCCGCGGCGCGCCTCGTCGCCTACCCGACCGGCTCGGCCGCGGTGCTCCGCCGCCGCTTCGTCAAGGCGCTCACCGGCCAGCACGTGGTCATGCCGAGCGGGGACCGCGTCGCGTTCAGCGAGCTCGTCGTGCGGGTCTCGCCCGAGGACCTCGAGCGCCTCGACCCCGACGGCGACGTCGACCGGCTGGGTGAGGACGCGGCGAGGCTCTACCTGACCCACGCCGAGCGTGAGGGCTGGAGCACGCCGGAGGAGGTGCGCGTGGAGGTCGAGGTCGACCCGGCACTGCGCCCCGGCTGGGTGCCCCCGGCCCGCGGAAGTCGCACGGGCGCCTCCGTGCGACGTCCGCTCGAGTCGTCCGCTCGACCCGGGCGGCAGCCCGTCGTCCCCGACTGGGACGTCGTCGCCGACCTCACGCCCACCGCGTCGACCGCGCCGGCTGCGCCGACGCCGCTGCCCGTGCGGACCGACGTGCCGGCCGCGCAGGAGACCATGGCCTTCCCCGTCCTCGTGCCGGCCGACGCCGCCCCGACCGTCGCCGGCGCACGCGACCTGTTCCTGCACCGCGGTGCCCACAGCGTCCGCGTGCCGCGCGACGGCGTCACCGTCCTTGGACGGCTGCCCGAGAGCCCGCTGCCGCTGGAGGAGCCGGAGATCTCCTACCGTCACGCCGAGCTGCGGCTGCTCGCCGGCTCGTGGCAGGTGCGTGACGCCGGCAGCACCAACGGCACGTCGGTCGACGGCGAGCGCATCGGCGACACCTGGGTGACGGTGCGCGACGGTGCCGTCCTGGCGCTCGCGGGGGTCAAGGTCGCCGTCGGCTCCGACACGCACGGCACGGTGGCCGTGTCGGGTGTTTCGCGTCGGCCGTGACAATGGTGCCCATGGCTGACCAGCGTGACCGTCGCTCCCGACGGTGGAGGAGGCGTCGCACGACGTCGACGCCCGGCGCTGCCACGACGCCACGACCCGACGGCGCGTCGACCGCACCCGTCCCGCTGGTGCCGGCGGCCGGCACGGTGCCGGTCGGCGGGTCCGACGGCCGCGACACGGTCGAGCCGCAGGTCGACGCGTCACGCTTCGAGCTGCAGGGTCGGATCGGTGCCGGCAACCACGGGGTGGTGTTCCGCGCTCTCGACCGTCATCTGGGCCGTCAGGTCGCCATCAAGCGGTTCTCGCACTTCCTGGCCGACGACCCACGGGCGATGCGGCGCATCACGCGCGAGGTCGAGACCCTCGCCCGGGTCTCGCACCCCAACGTCGTGACGGTGCACGACCTCGTGCGGATGCCGGACGGTGACGGCGAGGTGACCCCACATCTCGTGATGGAGCTCGTCGAGGGCACGTCGCTGCGCGACCTGCTCGCGCTGCGCGGTCCCAGCCCACGCTCGGTCCTCGTCGTCGCCGGTGTGCTCGACGGGCTCGCGGCGTGCCACCGCGCCGGCATCCTGCACCTCGACATCAAGCCGGCCAACGTGCTCGTGACCGACACCGGCGGCATCAAGATCGTCGACTTCGGCATCGCCCGGGCGGCCTCGGACGCCACCGCGACGGTGGCCGGCACGCCGCACTACATGGCCCCCGAGCAGTACGACGGGCGCGCCGACGAGCGCAGCGACGTGTACTCCGTCGGGTGCCTGCTCTTCGAGACCCTCACCGGTCGGGCCCCGTTCGAGGGGACGATGGCCGCCCAGCTGATGGCCCACCGCACCCAGCCGCGTCCGGACCCGCGAGCCTCGGCGCCGTGGGTGGGTCCGCGCCTGGCGGCCGTCGTGCAGACCGCGATGGCCGTCGACCCCGACGAGCGGTACAGCGGTGTGGAGGCGATGGCGCGCGCCCTGAGGTCGGCCGCGGACGACGTCGGCGATCCGTCGACCGCTGCCGTCGTCGCACCGACGGCAGAGCGGCCAGCACGACCCGCGGCGACGCCACCGGTCGTGCTCGCGCCGCCGGCACCCGTGGGCGCCCCTCTCGTCCGACCGTTGAGCCGTCCCGCCGACCTCGGCGACCGTCCCGACGCCCGTGCCGCGACCCCGGACCACACGCCCGAGCCTGCCCTCGCTGCGACCGGCCCCGCCGTCACGCGCTGGACACGGCTCGTCTCGTTGCTGCTGGGCCTCGGGATCTGTGCCGTGGTGCTCACCGTCGTGCCGATGCTGGCGTGGGCGAGCCTCGAGCTCGCGCCGCCCCGGGTGCGACCGGCGACGATGGACCAGATGTCCGCCGACGCGTGGTGGATGCTCTCGGTCGGCCTGGCCCTCGTGCTCCTGCTCGTGCGTCGCCGTCGCTTCTTCCATCACCTTGCGGGTCCGGAGGTCGGGAGCCCGCTGCCCGATGGGCCGCTCGCGCCGAGCGTCGGTCGTGGCGTGCGCATGGCGCTCCTGGCGGCTTTCGTCGGCACGCTGCCGCTGCTGGTGCCGTGGTACGTCCTCGGTCTGCTCGCCGGGCTCACGGCCGCCGGGGCACCCGCGCCGAGCGACCCGTTCGCGGACGCCTGGACGACGGCCTGGGTGCTGGCGCCTCTCGTCGCGCTCGTGCTCGGGCTCCGCGGCATCCTCGGCATGCGTCCGCGGCTCGGTGCCCTGGCGCTCTCGTTCCTGCTCCTCGTGGCAGCCGGGGGAGCAGCGGCCTTCTTCCTGCTCGCGGGGCCCTACGTCCTCTGACGCACAGGTCAGCGCGCCAGCAGGCGCCGGGCGCCGGTAGGCCACCAGGTGCCGGCGTTCGGGCCGCCCTCGCACTGTCCGTCGGACTCGCCCGGCCGCTTGACCCACAGGTAGGCGTCGAGGCCGTTGCGGTCGACGATCATCGGCGTGTGCCCGAGGCGCGCCGCCGGCGGGTTGCACCAGACGCCGGGGGTCACCGGCTTGGCCGCGCCGTTGCGCGAGGTGTCCACGACGTACCGCTTGCCCTTCACGCCGAGCTTCGCGAGCTCGGCCACGACGGCGGCGCCGTAGGTGCGCTCCTCGCTGGTCGGGCGGAAGTTGGAGGTGTTGGTGGCCAGGCCACGCGCGTCCCGGACGCCCGCGGACACCAGGCGCTTGGCCATGTCCTGCGGCGTGATCCACCGGCTGTGCCCGGCGTCGATGTAGACCCAGACGCCCGCCCGTGCCAGGCTGCGCGTCGCATACCGCAGCAGTGCGGTGCGATCGCCCTGGCCGGAGCACGCGCCGAGCAGCGCCAGGGCGTCAGGCTCCAGCACGACCATCGCGTAGCGGCCTCGCAGACCCTTGGCGACCTGGTCGACCCAGGCCTTGTACTGCGTCGGGCTGAGACCACCCGCGGAGTGCTGGCCACAGTCGCGTCCGGTGATCGCGTAGACCGCGAGCAGCGGGGTGCGCTTCGCGCGACGGGCGCGGTCGGCGTACTCGGCGGCGACGGACGCCACCTTCGAGGCCGGGTACCCCTCGGTCAGCCAGAAGGCCTGCGCGCGCGACCCGATGGGTGCGTAGCGCTTGTCCTTCACCGCCGCGCGCGCCGACGCCGTCGTGGGGTCGACGTAGACCGCGCGGGTCAGACGCGGGTCCTTCGCTGCGGTGGCCGGGGCGGCGGCAGCGAGCACGGACAGCACGAGGCACACCAGCGTCAGCATCGACGCCGGCGTCCCGACACGACGAAAGGCCCCGGCCACGTCCCTGATCCTAGGCGCGTCGGCGCTCCCGCGCCGGGCTTCTGCCTGGTTCGACCGGCTCAGACACGCGTGACGCCGTCGAAACCGCCTTGCGGAGCGCCCAGGCCGAAGATCTTCGCGATCGTCGGAGCGACGTCGATCGTCGCGGCGCGCTCGCTGAGCACCGCCGGGCGGACGGCGCCGCCTGCGAGGAAGAACGGGATGGCCTCCGTCGCGGGGTGCCCGTGGTTGCCGGGGATCGGGTTGGAGTACAGGTCGGGGTCGGAGAAGCGGTAGCCCGACTTGCAGTAGACGACGAGGTCGCCCGCCTTGGCGCCGAGGCGCAGCTGTGCCGTGGTGCGGACGCTGAGCACGCCCGGCGTCGCGAGAGCCACCCGCGTGGCCTCGGCCAGCGCACGGGACCGGTCGGCGCTGCGGCCGAGGTAGCTGATCACGTCGGCACCGCCGTTGTCGGCGATCGCGACCTTGCCGTCGAGCAGGGCGTTGCCCTTGAAGGCGCGCGTCAGGCTGATGAGACGGTCGGGGTCGCTCCAGTCCATGGAGTGGTCCGCCAGCACGACCACGGTCGTGGACGACCAGGTGCTGCGGGTGCGCAGCCAGGAGACGAACGAGCCGATCTGCGCGTCGGTGGAGGTCAGCGCGGTGCGGCGCAGCACCTGCAGGTTGGATCCCGTGAGGTCGCTGTGCCCGAAGCGGTCGATGTCGCCGAAGTTCGCGAACACGAGGTGCGGGTCGGCCTCGGAGATCATCGTGCGCAGCGCGCTCATGGTGAACACGTCCAGGGCGTGGTTGGTCACCGGCAGCAGCGGGAACGGCTCCCACCGGTAGGTGGCTCGCGTGCCGAAGACGCTGTAGAGGTAGTCCTTGCTGAGCACCGAGCCGGTGGTCAGCCCGCGCTCGCGCAGGCGCTCGAGCATGGTGGGGAAGACGATGTCGGTCGGCTCGCCGCACGTGCGCACCTTCTGCTGCGCACGGTCGTAGATGGAGTTCGCCGGGACGCCGCTGCGGTCCGGACGCACACCGGTCATCATCATCACGTGGTTGGGGATGGTCTCCGCGATCGGCATCGAGCGGGCCTGCGGGAACCAGCGCCCGGCGGAGCGCAGCGCATGCAGGTTCGGGGTCGACTCGGGCGTGATCTCGTCGGGTCGGCAGCCGTCGATCACGAGCACGTACACGCGCTGGGACGAGACGGGCGCTGCGGAGGCCCACGGCGCTCCGGCAGCGCCCGAGAGGACGACGGCTCCACCGGTGGCGGCAGCCGCGCGCAGCACGGTCCGTCGATCGAGCTGGGGGGCGCTCATGCGGAAGCTCCTGTCGTGGGCTGGCTGACCTTGCGGACCTTCTGGGCCGATGCGGGGACCTCGTAGGACGTCGACCAGGTGGCGGTCGCGGCTCGGTCGGCGCGGCTGCTGATGACGTACCAGTCCATCTGCACGCGCGCCGGTGTCACGTCCAGCACCGAGAACCCGTGGTTGTCGAAGTCGAGGTGCTTGACGTGGCGGTTCGCCGTCTTGATCGCCTCCTCGACGCCCACCGACGCGGTGCGCGGCGGAGCCCCGAGGATGTCCTTGAGGTTGTTGCTGGTCACCGACGTGCAGACGAGCTCGGTGCCGACGGTCGTGCTGAGCGGGTAGGTGCCGGGGTTCGTCGGCAGGTCGCACGCCCACGCGGAGTGGATGTCGCCGGTCAGGAAGACGGTGTCGGTGATGTTCTGGTCGGCGAGGTGCTCGAGCACCTGCCGACGCTCGACCGTGTACCCGTCCCACTGGTCGGTGTTGTACTGCACGCCCTCGGCGGGCAGCAGTCCCACGGAGTCCTTCAGGCCGTCGCGCACCCGGTTCGGCAGGGGAGGGACGAGCACGGGGGAGATCATCACCGGGTTGCCCACGAGCTTCCACTGCGAGGCGGTCGTGCTGAGCCCGCGCTTCAGCCAGGCGATCTGGTCGTCGCCGGCGATCTTGCGACCGGCGTCGTCGCGCGACGGCACCTGGGTGAACGCACCCCCTGGGGCGGTGCGGTAGCTGCGCAGGTCGAGCATCGAGAGCTCGGCGAGCCGGCCGAACGTGAACCGGCGGTAGATCTGCGTGCCGTCGCCGAGCCGGGCCGTGCCGCTCAGACGGACCGGCATCCACTCGTCGTAGGCGCGGTAGGCCGCAGCGCGTCGAGCCGCCCAGGAACCCTCCGTGGCGGGGTCGTGGTTCTCCGCGCCCTGGAGCCAGGCGTCGTTGGCCGACTCGTGGTCGTCCCACGTGCAGATGAAGGGGACGGAGCGGTGCAGCGTCTGCAGGTCGGGGTCGGTCTTGTAGAGCGCGTGCCGACGGCGGTAGTCCGAGAGCGACACGATCTCGTGCGTCGGGTCGGCCTGGCGCACGACGACGTTCTTCTGGCCCATGGCGTACTCGCCCGTGCCGTACTCGTAGATGTAGTCGCCGAGGTGCAGGACGACGTCGACCTGCTGCTGCGCGAGGTGGCGGTAGGCGCTGAAGTAGCCCGCCTCGTAGTTGGCGCAGGACACGACCCCGAAGCGCATCCGCGCGGGCGCGGCGTCCGTCGCCGGCGCCGTGCGGGTACGGCCGGTCGTCGAGCGCGTCCGCTGGTACGTGAAGCGGTAGTAGTACGTCGTGCCGGGGGCGAGGCCGGTCACGTCGACCTTGACGGTGTGGTCCTGGGCGGCGCTCGTCGTCACGCTGCCTCGACGCACCACGCGCCGGAACGCACGGTCGAGGGCGACGACCCACGAGACGTCGGCACGCGGCCCGCGCCCGGAGCCGGGCGTGGCGCTCGCGGTGGGGGTCACCCGCGTCCAGAGGACGACGGCGGTGGGCAGGGGGTCGCCGGAGGCCACCCCGTGGCGGAAGAAGGTCACGGTCATCTCAACGACGCACCCTGGCAGAGGTCCCTGTCCTGGAGGTGAACAGTCGGCGACCGGCCGACGCGTCGATCCCCGACGCCGGTTGCTAGCGTCGCCGGGTGAGCCAGCACGCGTACGCCGCGCACGAGCGCGAGGTCGTCCACCGGGTCATCGCGGAACGTCGCGACATGCGGCACTTCGCCGGTGGCGAGGTCCCGGCCGCCGTGCTGGCGCGGCTGCTGGAGGCCGCCCACCGAGCACCGAGCGTGGGCCTCATGCAGCCGTGGCGCTTCGTCCGGGTCACCGACGCCGCGCTCCGGCGCCGTCTCCACGCACACGTCGACGCCGAGCGTCGGCTGACCGCGGAGGCGATGGGGGAGCGCGCCGAGGAGTTCATGCGCCTGAAGGTGGAGGGTGTCCTCGACTGCGCCGAGCTGCTGGTGGTCGCGCTGCCCGACGGACGCGGCGAGCACGTGTTCGGCCGACGCACCATGCCCCACATGGACCTCGCCTCCGCGTCCTGCGCGATCCAGAACCTCTGGCTGGCCGCGCGCGCCGAGGGCTACGGCATGGGCTGGGTGTCGATGTTCGACCCCGTCGTCGTGGCGCGCGAGCTCGCCATGCCCGACGGTGCGGAGCCGGTCGCGCTCCTGTGCCTCGGGCCGGTCGAGGCCTTCTACGAGCGCCCGATGCTCGAGGAGGAGCACTGGACCAGCCCCCGCCCGCTCGCGGACCTGGTCGCGGAGAACCGCTGGCCTGCCGACCGGTGACGCCCAGACCCTTGACCTGACGTTGACGGTCGGTTCTCATGGAAGAGCCGTCCGACGCCCTCCTCACCGGCGCGGGCGAGGGAGGATGACCTTCTCTCGGGACGGGCGGCGGGGCCGGGTCGCTTCCCCTGGGCCGGTCCTGCCGCCTCTCGCTAGATCGACGTGCCGTCCGCGAGGCGCAGGAACTCCAGGTGGCTCTCGTACGCGTCGAGCACGTCGTCGATGAGCTGGCCGTGGGTGTAGCCCATGACGTCGTACCCCTGTCCGCCGTGGCGCAGGTGGACCTCGAGGCGGGCGTAGTAGTCGTCGCCCCGGGGCACCAGCGAGGAGCTGTAGACCGGGATGGGGACCTCCCGCAGCGCGACGCGGTAGCAGAACGGGGTCGACCCGTCCGCGACCTCCGCCGTGAGCTCGACCCCGGGTCTGCCGTCCTCGTCGGTGCAGCGGCGGGCGTCCGCGGCGGCACAGGTCGTGGCGAGCTCACCCGCCACCTCCTGCAACGCGGGCGCCACGACGCGGTCGAGGAACTCCTCGGCCCTGGCGCGGCTCGGGAACGACATGACCCGCCTCAGGCGCGAGCGCCACTGGCCCGGGCCGCCGCGCTCGGGCGCGCTCCGGCTCGACAGGACGCCGTGCAGGGCGCCGTCGCGCGAGTCGACGATCCACGCCTCGGCCTTGAGCGCGCGGTGCAGGCCCACCATCACCGCGACCATGACCAGGGCGAACGGGATGCCCATGATGATCGTGGCCGACTGCAGCGTCGCGATGCCCCCGACCGACAGCAGCGCGATCGTGAGAGCACCCGTCGTGACCGCCCAGAAGATGCGCAGGGCCGCTCCCGCGTCCGCGTGCACGTCGCGCATGCGGGAGGAGAGGTTCGCCATGATCAGTGCGCCGGAGTCGGCGGACGTCACGTAGAACAGCAGACCCGTGAACGTCGCGATCGACGCGAGGAAGGTGAAGCCGGGGTACTGCGCGAGCATCGTGTAGAAGCCCTGCTCGGGTGCCTCGAGCGTCAGCTGTCCGAACGACTGGTTGCCCTGGCGGACGAGGTCGATCGACGCGTTCCCGAAGATCGAGATCCACATGAGGATGTACAGGAACGGGATCAGCAGCGTGCCGAGCACGAACTGGCGGATGGTGCGGCCCCGGGAGATCCGGGCCAGGAACAGGCCGACGAAGGACGCCCACGCGATCCACCACGCCCAGAAGAACAGCGTCCAGTCCGACATCCAGGAGCCGGTGTCCTCGTGGGCGAACGTCTGCAGCGACATCTCCGGGAAGAGGCGCACGAAGTCGCCGACGTTGAGCACGAGCGCGTCGAGCAGGTAGGTCGTGCGTCCGGTGACGAGGATCCAGACCGCCAGGACGACGGCCAGCAGGACGTTGGCCTGCGAGAGCCACTTGATGCCCTTGTCGACGCCCGACACGGCCGAGAGCGTGGCCATGGCGACGCCGACGACGATGAGCGTGACCTGCGCCGTGAGGCCCAGGGGCACGTCGAAGAGCATGTTCAGCCCGACGTTGAGCTGGACGACGGCGATCCCGAGGGTGGTGGCGACGCCGAAGATCGTGCCGAGCACGGCGGCGAGGTCGACCCCGTCGCCCATCCAGCCCTCGGTGCGTCGCCCGATGAGCGGGTGCAGGGCCGACCGGACCGCGAGCGGCAGGTTCATCCGGTAGGCGAAGTAGCCGAGGGCGACGCCCATGAGCGCGTACATGCCCCAGCCGCTGATGCCGTAGTGGAAGAGGGTCCAGACGGTGGCCTCGCGGGCGGCGTCGACCGTCTCGGGCTCGCCCGTCGGTGGTGCCAGGTACTGCGTGACCGGCTCGGCCACCGCGAAGAACATCAGGTCGGTGCCGATCCCGGCCGCGAACAGCATCGAGGCCCACGCGAAGGTGCTGAACTCCGGCTGCGCGTGCTCCGGTCCGAGCTTCGTCCGACCGAACCGCGACGTGGCGAGGAAGACGACGAACACGAGGATCACGGTGGCGAGGAGCACGTAGAACCAGCCGAACCAGTCGGTGGCCCAGCCGACCAGCGTGCCGAGGCCCGCCTCGGCGCTGCGGGGTGCGAGCAGGCCCCACGCGGTGATCCCGAGGATCACCACCGAGGCGCCGACCAGCACGGGCAGATTCACCCGCGACGCGGGCTCCGGCGACGTCGCGACGGCGGACCCGTCGTCGACGACGTCGGTCACGAGGTCGCTCCCGCGTCAGCCCGGACGGTGCCCGGCACCGGCGCGGCGTTGCGGGGGTCGCCCTCCGGCCACAGCGGCATGCCCGTGCCGTGGCGGTAGAAGGGCACGTCGAGCGGGGCGAGCGGCGTGTTGCCGGCGATCAGGTCGGCGGCCTTCTCGGCCACCATCATCACCGGCGCGTAGATGTTGCCGTTGGTCACGTACGGGAACACCGACGCGTCGACGACGCGCAGCCCCTGCGTGCCGTGGACGCGCATGCTGGCGGGGTCGACGACGCTCGCCTCGTCCGTGCCCATCTTGGCGGTGCACGACGGGTGCAGCGCGGTCTCGGCGTCCTGCGCCACCCAGTCGAGGATCTCCTGGTCGGTCTGCACGCCCGGGCCGGGGGAGATCTCGCCCGCGCTGAAGGCGCTGAACGCCGGCTGCTCGAGGATGTCACGCGCCGCGCGGACCATCTCGATCCACTCGCGTCGGTCGTTCTCGGTCGACAGGTAGTTGAAGCGCAGCGCCGGGTGCTCGCGTGGGTCCCGGCTGCGGATCTTCAACGATCCGCGCACGTCGGAGTACATCGGACCGATGTGCACCTGGTACCCGTGACCACCGTTCTCCTCCCCGCCTGCCGGCTTCGAGCCGTCGTAGCGGATGGCGATGGGCAGGAAGTGGAACATGAGGTTCGGGTAGTCGACCTGGTCGTTGCTGCGGACGAAGCCACCGGCCTCGAAGTGGTTCGACGCGCCGACGCCGCGCCGCAGGAACATCCACTCGGCGCCGATGCGCGGCTTGTGCCGGTGCTTGAGCCAGGGAGCGATCGAGACCGGCTGCTTCGACGCGTGCTGGATGTACACCTCGAGGTGGTCCTGCATGTTCTCGCCGACACCGGGCAGGTCCACGACCGGGTCGATGCCCAGCGCCCGCAGCTCCTCGGCGTTGCCGATGCCTGACAGCTGCAGGAGCTGCGGGGAGTTGAAGGCACCGCCGCACAGGATCACCTCGCCCGCGCCCACCGAGCGCTCGAGGCGGCCACCACGCAGGTAGTCGACGCCGACGACCCGCGTGCCCTGCATGCGCAGGCCGGTGACCAGCGACAGGGTGTGCACCGTCAGGTTCCGACGGTGCCGGACGGGCGCCAGGTAGGCCTGGCTGGCGCTCAGCCGTCGACCCCGGTGCACGTTGCGGTCGAACTTCGCGAAGCCCTCCTGGCGGTAGCCGTTCACGTCGTCGGTGAGCGGGTAGCCGGCCTGCTGGACGGCCTCGAAGAAGGCGCCGAACAGCGGCGACGTGGCGGGTCCACGCTCCAGCACGAGCGGTCCCGAGCCGCCACGCCAGGCGTCGGCGCCTGCGAGGCAGGTCTCCATGCGCTTGAAGTAGGGAAGGCAGTGCGCGTAGTCCCACTGCTCGAGCCCGGGGTCGCGCGCCCACCGCTCGTAGTCGAGCGGGTTGCCGCGCTGGAAGATCATGCCGTTGATGGACGAGGAGCCGCCGAGCACCTTGCCGCGGGCGTGGAAGACCCGGCGCCCGCCCATGTGCGGCTCGGGCTCGGACTCGTAGCGCCAGTCGTAGAAGCGGCTGCCGATCGGGTAGGGCAGCGCGGCGGGCATGTGGATGAACGGGTCGAGCTTGGTGTCCGGGCGACCCGCCTCGAGCACCAGGACGCTCGTGCCCGGGTCGGCGCTCAGCCGGTTGGCGAGGGCGGAGCCGGCGGACCCGCCGCCGACGATCACGTAGTCGTAGCTCTGCATGGGAACCTCCGTCAGGCCCGCGGGGCGGGGTCGGCGCCGAACCAGCCGCTCGGCGCGGGTCGGGTGTTGTGCCAGACGTGCTTGGACTCGCGGTACTCCTCGAGCCCGGCGAGGCCCAGCTCGCGGCCGACGCCGCTCTGCTTGAAGCCGCCCCACTCCGCCTGCGGCACGTACGGGTGGTAGTCGTTGATCCAGACCGTGCCGTGGCGCAGCCGCGACGCGACCCGCTCGGCGCGACCGGCGTCCTGCGTCCAGACGGCCCCGGCGAGACCGTAGATCGTGTCGTTGGCGATCGAGACCGCCGCGTCCTCGAGGGCGTCGGCGTCGTCGCCCGTGAACCGCTCGACGGTCAGGACCGGTCCGAAGCTCTCGTCCTGCACGCAGGACATGTCGGCCGAGCACTCGTCGAGGATGGTCGGCAGGTAGTAGAAGCCGTCCGCGAGGTCCGGGTCGTCGGGCCGGGCCCCGCCCACGCGCAGCACGGCCCCCTCCGCGACGCCGGCCGCGACGTAGGCCTCGACCTTCTCGCGGTGGGCGGCGCTGATCAGCGGGCCGGTCTCGGCGTGCTCGTCGTCGGGTCCGCCGAGCCGGATCCGTGCAGCACGGGCGACCAGCTCGTCGACGAACCGGTCGTGGATCGAGTCCTCGACGACGAGCCGCGTGCCGGCCGAACAGACCTGGCCCGAGTCGAGGAAGACCGCCGTGAGCGCGTTGTCGACCGCCGCCTCCCAGTCGGCGTCCGCGAACACCACGTTCGGGTTCTTGCCGCCGAGCTCGAGGGCGACCTTCTTGACGGTCGGGGCGGCCGCGGCCATGATCCGTCGGCCGGTCACGAGGCCGCCGGTGAACGACACGAGGTCGACCTCGGGGGCCTCGGTGAGCGTCGGGCCCACGCGGTCGCCGGCACCGAGGACGAGGTTGGCGACGCCGTCGGGCAGATCGAGGTCGGCGAGGGTCCGCACCAGCCAGATCGCCGTCGACGGGGTCAGCTCGCTCGGCTTGAGCACGAACGTGCAGCCCGTGGCGAGGGCCGGAGCGACCTTCCACGACGTCTGCAGCAGGGGGAAGTTCCAGGGGGTGATGAGCGTGCAGACGCCGACCGGCTCGTGCACGACGCGGCTCGCCACGTGCGGCTGCCCGGTGTCGACCACGCGGCCGGCGTCGGCCTGTGCCAGGCCGGCGAAGTGCCGGAACACGGCCACGACGTCGTCGACGTCGATGCGTGCTTCCACCGTGCGCTTGCCGGTGTCGAGGGCCTCCAGTCGTGCGACGTCCTCCTTCTCCGCCTCGAGCCGGTCGGCGAGACGGTGGAGCAGTGCGGCGCGCTCCGGGGCGGGCGTCCGGGGCCACGGGCCGTCGTCGAAGGCACGTCGGGCGGCGCGGACGGCGTCGGCCGCGTCGGCGGAGGTCGCCTCGGCGACGGTGGTCACGGTGCGGCCGTCGGCGGGACAGCGGATCGTGCGGCTCTCGCCGTCCGACGCGTCGCGCCACCGGCCGTCGATGAACAGGGTGGTCAACAGATCCTCCTGGGGTCGGTCGGTCCTTCGACCCAATCGGTTCTGGGAGACGTTCGCAAATCAGCCCCTCGTCGGACGGGCCGCCGGGCGGGACCTCGGGCGTGCACCCGGTCGCGCACGCTCCCGGTTGACCTGTGATGTAACTCACCGTCACACTGGCCAGGCGCGACCGAGGGTGTCGCGCGGAGGGGGTCCCACCATGTCTCAGTCCGTCCTGTCCCGACGACGTCCGTCCCGAGGACGCCGTCTCCTGCTCGCCCTCGCCGCCACGCTCGGCGCGGGCCTCGTCGCCGCACCGCCGGCGTCGGCCGACGACTTCTACACGCCGCCCGCGGACACGTCGGGTGCGCCCGGCACGGTGCTGCGCAGCGAGCCGTCGGTGTTCTACCTCGATCCGCTGAAGGCCCTCAGGGCGCCGGCCGACGTCACCCGCGTCATGTACACGAGCGCCAACGCCTCGGGCCCGACCGTCGTGACGGGGACGATCCTCAAGCCGCGCGGTGCCTGGGTGGGCGCGGGGGAGCGTCCGGTCGTCGCGTACGCCGTGGGCACCCAGGGCATGGCCGACCGGTGTGCCCCGTCGCGGCAGCTGGCCGCGGGCACCGAGTACGAGGGTGCCTTCATCAAGGGCCTCCTCGCACGGGGGTACACCGTGGCCGTCACCGACTACGAGGGTCTCGGTACGCCGGGCGTGCACCCGTACGTCGATGCACGCGCCCTGGGGCGCAACGTCCTCGACTCGGTGCGGGCGGCCCAGCGCCTCGGCATCGTCACGAGCACCGCACCCGTCCTCGTGTCGGGGTACTCCGAGGGCGGCAACGCCGCCGCCGGCGCGCTCGAGCTGGCCGCGTCGTACGCCCCGGAGCTGAGGCTCAAGGGCGGCTACGCCGGCGCCGTGCCCGCCGACCTCTCGCGCGTCGCCCCGAAGCTCGACGGCTCGCCGTACTCGCTCTTCCTCGGGTACGCCGTCGCGGCTCTCGACGACGCGGAGCCCCAGCTGCGCATCAGGGACCTGCTCAACGCGCAGGGCAAGCAGTTCCTCGATCGTGTCCTGGACACGTGCCTCGTGGACGGCATCGTGCCGAACGCGTTCGTCCGCACCTCCACCTTGACGAACGAGGGCCGACCGATCGCCGACTACCTGAGCCGACCCGACATCGCCGCCGCGCTCGCCGAGCGACGCCTCGGGGCCACCGCGCCGTCCGTCCCCAGCCTGGTGAGTCACTCCGGGCTCGACGACGTCGTCGACTACCAGCAGGGACGCGACATGGCGCGGTCCTGGTGCTCGCAGGGTGCCAAGGTCCGCTTCCAGACCCTCGTGACGCCGACGCACGTCGGTGGGTTCGTCGCCGGGTTCCCGAGCGCGTTCGCGTTCCTCGAGGGCCGGGTGGCCGGAGCGCCGTTCGTCTCCACCTGCGGCACCTTCTAGCTAGCGCAGCACGGCACCGCGTCCCGCGAGGGCGCGCACGGCCTCGACGCCCCGCTCGACCACCTCGTCGAGCGGGGCGTCGACGTCGATCGCCGTGCCGAGCTCGTCGGGCTCGAGCGGCTCGAGCGTCGCGAGCTGGCTGCGCAGCAGGCTCGGGGGCATGAAGTGCTCACGCTCCTCCATGCGTCGGTGCAGCACGTCGGGCTCGGCCACCAGGTGGAGGAAGCCGACGGTCCCTGTCGGCAGGCCGCCGCGGAGCAGGTCGCGGTAGGAGCGGCGTAGCGCCGAGCACCCGAGGAGCGTGGAGGCGCCCGCGCGCTCCCTGCTGGCGAGCACCTCGGCGAGCTCCTCGAGCCAGGGTCGGCGGTCGTCGTCGTTCAGCGGCGTCCCCGCGGCCATCTTCGCGATGTTCGCCGCCGGGTGGTGCTCGTCGCCCTCGACGTACGGGACGCCCAGCCGCTCGGCGACGCGCGACCCGACGGCCGACTTCCCGGTGCCCGAGACGCCCATCACGACGACCTGGAGCGCGCCGCTCATGGTCGGCCCCCGCACGCCCTAGAGTCCTCCTCATGCCGACGGCGCACGAGGAGGTCCTGGCCGACCTCGGTCCACGCATCGTGGACGGTCTGCTCGCCCCGGGCGACGCGCTGACGCTCGACGCGATCCGCGCCGACTACGAGGTCTCGCGCACCGTCGCGCGCGAGGTCGTGCAGGTGCTCGCCTCCATGGGGCTGGTCGAGAGCCGTCGTCGCACGGGCGTGACCGTCCTGCCCGAGGAGCGGTGGGACCACTACGCGCCGTCCGTCATCCGCTGGCGCCTCGCGGGGCCTGGTCGCGGACGCCTGCTGCACCAGCTGGCGCAGCTGCGCGCGGCCGTCGAGCCGACGAGCGCGGCGCTGTCGGCCGTCAACGCGACGCCCGAGACGCGGCGTCGACTCCTGCGCCTCGCCGACGAGCTCGAGCGCACCGGGGCCGGCGGCGACCTGCAGGCCTTCCTGGAGCTCGACGTGACCTTCCACCGGCTCCTCCTGGACGGCACCGGCAACCCGATGTTCCGGGCTCTCGGTGACGTCGTGGAGGAGGTGCTGCGCGGTCGCACCGACCACGACCTCATGCCGTCGGAGCCCGCGCCCGAGGCCCGACGTCTGCACGCGGAGGTCGCTCGCGCGGTCGCCGCGGGGGAGGCCGAGGCGGCGCGTGCCGCGATGCACGCGATCTGCGTCGAGGTCGTCGGTCAGCTCCGACAGGACTGAGTCGCCCGTCGGGTGCGCGTACGGTCCCGGACGGCGGTGCTGACTCATGCGACCAGAGGGTAGGCGACGGCGGCGAGCGCCAGGGCGCTGAGTCCCAGCGTGGTCTCCATGACGGTCCAGGTCCTCAGCGTCGTGCGGACGTCCAGGCCGAAGAACCGGCTGACGAGCCAGAAGCCGGAGTCGTTGACGTGGGAGAGCACCGTCGCGCCGGCGGCGACCGCCGTGACGAGCAGCGCGACCTGCACGTCGGAGAGGTCGGCGGTCTGCGCGGCGACGAGGCCGGACGCGGTGGTGAGGGCCACCGTCGCGGAGCCCTGGGCCACGCGCAGTGCCGCAGCGAGCAGGAACGCCTGCAGCAGCAGCGGGACGCCCAGCCCGCCGAGGGAGTCCGTGAGAGCCGCGCCGACGCCGCTCGTACGCAGGACGCCGCCGAGCATGCCGCCCGCTCCCGTGATGAGGATGACCGAGCAGACCGGCCCAAGCGACGCGTCGAGCAGGGCACCCGTCTCCGCGAGGGAGCGGCCGCGTCGTCCGAGGGTCCCGATGGTCAGCAGCAGCGTGAGCAGCAGGGCCACGGGCGTCGTCCCGACGAGCACGAGGGCGTCGATCCAGCCTTGCCCTTCGGCCAGCGTGCCGCCGGCCACGAGCGTGGTGAGCACCGTGTTGAGCCCGATGAGGACGAGGGGGACCAGCAGGATGGACAGCACGAGGGCGACCGGCGGAGGGGTCGAGTCGTCTCCGCCGTCCTGCTCCTCGCCCAGCAGGAGGGTCGGGACGTCGACGTGCACGCGAGAGCCGACCCACCGCGAGAACAGGTACACGCCGACGTACCAGCTGACGACCGCGATGGGCAGGTTCACGAGCAGGACGACGCCGAGGTCGCCGCCCATGACCGTGCCGGCGGCGACGGGTCCGGGGTGCGGCGGCAGGAGCGCGTGGGTCGCGGCGAAGGCGCCGGCGGCGGGGAGCGCGTAGACCAGCACCGACCCGCCGAACCGGCGGGCCACGGTGAGCACGATGGGCAGGAAGACCACGAGGCCCGCGTCGAAGAAGATCGGCAGTCCGAAGAGGAAGGCTGCGACGCCGAGGGCGAGCGGGGCGCGGCGTTCGCCGAAGCGTGACACGAGGGTGTCGGCGAGCACCTGGGCGCCGCCGGAGGCCTCGAGGAGGCGGCCGATCATCACGCCGAAGCCGACCAGCAGGGCCACCGACGCCAGCGTCGAGCCGAACCCCGAGGTGAGCGCGGTGGGCACGTCGACGAGCGGGATGCCGGTGGCGACGGCCGTGAGCAGGCTGACCAGGACGAGCGCGACGAAGGCGTGCAGCTTGACGCGGATGATGAGGACGAGCAGCAGGACGACGGCGGCCAGCGCGATGGCCAGCAGGACGCCGGTCCCGTGCACGGGGTCGATGGGATCCACGGGGCCTCCGGACGTGAGGGGACGAGGGTCACCCGGCGGGCGACGCGGGACGTGAGGCAGGTCACGTGAGCGTGCCACGAAAGGTAGTACCAAGGCAAGTCGGGGTGGCCGTCCGCCGGCCAGCTCGGCCGGGTCAGCGGCGCAGTCGCACCAGCTCGACCAGCTCGGCGTCGGTCAGCTCCGTCAGCGCGCTCTCGCCCGCGTTCACGACGGCGTCGGCCAGTGCCCGCTTCGAGGCGATCAGCTCGGCCACGGACTCCTCGATCGTGCCCTCCGCGATGATGCGGTGGACCTGCACCGGCTTGGTCTGGCCGATGCGGTGGGCCCGGTCGGTGGCCTGGTCCTCGACGGCCGGGTTCCACCAGCGGTCGTAGTGGATGACGTGGTCGGCGCGGGTCAGCGTGAGGCCGGTGCCTCCGGCCTTCAGCGACAGCACGAACACCGGGACCTCGCCCGCCTGGAAGCGCGTGACCATCTGCTCGCGGGTCTGCACGGGGACGCCGCCGTGGAGGAACTGCACGGGGATGCGTCGTTCGGTCAGGTGCCGGGTGAGCAGGTGCCCCATCTGCGCGTACTGCGTGAAGACGAGGGCGGCGCCGTCGGCGGCGACGATCTCGTCGAGCAGCTCGTCCAGCATGTCGAGCTTCCCGGACCGGCCCGTCAGCGTGGCCCGCGGCTCGCGCAGGAGCTGCGCAGGATGATTGCAGACCTGCTTCAGCTGCGTGAGCAGCCGGACGACGAGCCCGCGACGCTGCATGCCCTCGCTGGACTCGATCTCTGCCATCGTCTCGCGCACGACGGCCTCGTAGAGGCCGACCTGCTCCCGCGTCAGGTGCACCCGGTAGTCGGTCTCGGTCTTCGGTGGCAGCTCGGGCGCGATGCCCGGGTCGCTCTTGCGCCGCCGGAGCAGGAACGGGCGGACGAGGCGCGACAGCTCGCCGGCACGGTCGCGGTCCTGACCGCGCTCGATGGGTCGCGACCACCGGCGCCGGAACTCCTCGAGCCCGCCGAGCAATCCCGGGGTGGTCCAGTCCAGGATCGACCACAGCTCCGTCAGGCCGTTCTCCACGGGCGTGCCCGTCAGGGCGAGACGGACCGGCGTCGGGATGGATCGCAGCGCCTTGGCGGCCGCCGACCGGACGTTCTTGACGTACTGCGCCTCGTCGGCGACGACCACGCCCCAGCCGGTCTCGACGTCGGCGAGGTCGACCGCGTCCCGGCGCAGCGTGGCGTAGGTCGTGACGACGAAGCCCTCGGTCACACCGACCAGGCTGCGCCCGGTGCCGTGGTGGCGTCGGACCGGCACGCCCGGCGCGAACCGCTCGATCTCGCGGACCCAGTTGCCCACGACGGACGCAGGACAGACGACGAGCGTGGGGGCCACGGGCCGTCCGGCCGCGCGCGCCTGGTCCTCCAGGTGCAGGTGCAGCGCGATGAGCATGACGGTCTTGCCCAGGCCCATGTCGTCGGCGAGGATGCCGCCCAGCCCGAGGTCGACGAGCTGGGCCATCCAGCGCAGACCGTCGCGCTGGTACTCGCGCAGGGTCCCGTGCAGCCGCGGCGACGGCTCGACGGGGTCGCGCGACCCGTGCTCGGCGAGCCGGCGGCGCACGTCGTCGAGCCAGCCCTCGGTCGACACGTCGGTGCGCACGTCGTCGATCTCGATCTCGCCGGACACGGCGGCGCGCAGGGCCTCGATCGCGGTGAGCTCGTGCGTGCGCCGCTCCAGCAGGGCCTGCGTGCGGGCCGGGTCGACCAGCACCCAGCGCTCGCGCAGGCGCACCAGACCGTGCTGGGCCTCGGCCAGCACGTCGAGCTCCTCGGCGGTGAGCGTCTCGTCGCCGAGGGCGAGGTTCCAGTCGAAGCGGAACACCTGCGAGCGGCCGAACGCGCGCGGCCGGTCGTGCGGCATCGCGTCGCCGACCCGGCGGACGGTCGGGCGCGAGTCGAGGGAGCGGACCAGGCCGTCGGGCCACAGCACCTCGACCCGGTACGAGCGCAGCAGGCTGGCGACGCGGGTGCGTCCGAGCTCGCCGACCTCCTCGGCCGTGAGCGGCACCGAGCCCTGGTCGAGCCGCCCGAGCATGCGCGTGAGGGTCGGCCAGGCGGCGGCAGCCGTGCTGACCAGGGTCCGGACCCCGGGTCGCGCGCCTGCCCCGAAGTGGTGGTCGTCGCGACGCCACAGGTCGGCGACGTCGACGGCCGACCACGACGCGTCGAGCGGCTTGACCTTCAGGCGCACGTCGGCCACGTGGCCCTCGGCGTCGGCCGACTGCCGGAAGGTGACCACCAGCTGCCCGCTGAACGCGCGCGGCCGGACGGGCGCCTGCTCGACGAGCGGTGGTGGCGCTGCGCCGCTCGGGCGGCTCCGGCGACGCATGCCCTGCGGGTCCGGCACCGCGTCGTCCTGAGGCTGCGTGGCGACGGCGGGTGCGTCCACCGCGAGCGCCGCGAGGAAGCCCCGGACCTTCGCCTGTCCCGACGCCGCGTCGGCACCGACCGAGCGCGCCGCGTCCTGCAGCTGCGACGCGGAGGAGGAGTCGGGCGCGGCGAGCCGTCCGGTGGCCATGAGTCGCAGCGCGAGGATCGCGGGCGTGGCCCACGCCCGGACCGACGGGTCCGCGTTCATCGTCCGGATGCCCTGGCTGAGCGGACCGATGGCGTCGCTCGCCGTCACCTCGTGCTCCCCGTCGGGCGCGGTGAAGACGAACCGCGAGGCGGCGGGGTCGTCGGCGACCACGAAGTCGACCGGGTGGCGCAGCAGCACGCGCAGGTCGGTCGTCGTGGGCATCCCTCTAGTGTCCCTCACGCGGTCCGGCGACGGGGCAGGGGCCTGGGCGCTCAGTCGACCTGGAGCTCGCCCATGCGGCCCCAGCCGTCGACGGGGATCGTGTGGCTGATGATCTGCGGCGTGGACGTGAGCAGCGGACGCATCGCCTCCAGACCGTCGGCGAAGTGCTGGCTCGAGACGTGCGCCTCGGCGGCGTCGTCCTGGAAGCCCTCGACGAGGACGAACGTGTTCTCCTCCTCCAGGCTGCGCGACCACTCGAAGAACAGGTTGCCCTCCTCGGCGCGCGTGGCTTCGGTGAACGGGCGGACGGCCTCGGGCCACTGCTCGACGGCCTCGGGGCGCACGGAGAACTTGACGTTGATCAGGATCATGGGGGTCCCTTCCGGTGGTGGTGTCGCGCCCCTCGGCGCGAGGGGCCGCCGCCCGAGGTGGGGCGGTGGGCCAGTGGGGGCTCGGACTCAGGCGTCCGCGTCGGGCGTGCCCGGCTGCTCGGCGGCGCGCGCCTCGGCCACCTGACGCTGGACGTCGTCCATGTCGAGGTCGCGGACCGCCTGGATCACCTGGTCGAGAGCCGGCGCGGGCAGCGCACCGGGCTGGCTGAAGACGAGCACGCCGTCGCGGAACGCCATGAGCGTCGGGATCGACGTGATGCCGGCGGCTCCGGCGAGCTCCTGCTCGGCCTCGGTGTCGATCTTGCCGAAGGTCACGTCGGGGTTCTGCTCGCTCGCGGCGTCGTAGACGGGCGCGAACTGCCGGCACGGACCGCACCAGGACGCCCACCAGTCCACGAGGGTGATGCCCTCGCCGGTGACGGCTTCCTCGAAGCTCTGGGCGGTGAGGTCGATGGTCGACATGAGGGTCCTTCCGGAGACGTCGTGGGTCGTACCCCAGCGTGAACGACACGTCGCTCTCGCGCATTCCCTGTGATCCACGTCCCGTCGCGTCATGGATCGCGGGTCGTGGTCTCTGCGTACCTGTCGAGGAGCGGCATGACACGGGATCGGGAGGTGCGGTGAAGTACGACAAGCCAGTCTGGCAGCTGATGTACGAGTGCGCCGACGCGATGCCCGACCCCTTCGGCTACGAGCACGTCCACCGCTGGTTCGCCCGACGCTATCCCGAGGTGAGCCAGGCCACCATCCGCGCGCACCTGGTGGGCCTGTGCGAGGGCGGTCGGCCCAAGCAGCCGCAGTTCGCGGTCAGGTCGTCCCTGTTCCGGCGCGTCGCCCGTGGCCTGTACGAGGTGATCCCGCCCGAGGAGCGCAAGCTCGACCCCGACCTGCCCGAGGCGCCTGACGACCCGGCACCTCCCGCTGCGCCCGTCGACCGGGCCCGACGTGAGGCGAGCTTCGCGACGTCGGCCTTCACGGAGGCGACCGTCGTCCAGGCCCGGCCCGAACCCGACGTCGAGGCGCGGCACGACGGTCCGGGACCCTCGGCGCAGCTGGCGACCTTCGAGGACATCGTCGAGCGAGCCGGGCTCGCCGGGCCTCGGCTGGAGGTCCGCGACCCGACCGCCGAGTCCGCCGACGTGCTGCTGCTGGCCGGTGCGGGCGAGCGCGTGCTCGTGCCGGCCCCGGCCCGCGAGGTCTACCGCGCGGACCGCTTCCAGGCCGCCCGGCTCCGTGCGCAGGCGCGTGGTGCCACGTGGTTCGTGCTGTCGGCCGAGCACGGGCTCCTCGAGCCGGGGGAGTGGGTCTCGCCCGACTCGCGCGACCTCGCCGACCTCGACCCGGTCTACCGCGGCGTCTGGGCCCAGTGGGTGCTGGTGCGCCTGGAGTCCCTCGACGGTCCGGTGGCGGGGCGACGGGTGCACCTGGTCGCGCCTGAGGCCTACGTGGGACCTCTCGCCGCGGTGCTCCAGGACGCCGGAGCGGAGGTCACGGTCGGCGGTGACGAGTCGCGTCCCGTACCGGTCGTCAGCGAACCGCGGGTCGCCGTGGAGCAGTCCACGGCTGCGGTCGAGGGCGAGGCCGGGGAGGAGCCGGTGACCCCGGGCCCCCGTGCCGCAGCGGCACCTGCGGTGCAGGCAGGTCCGGTGCACGACGGTCCCGGCGACGCGGTGCTGGCGGCGGTCGAGCACCTTGCCGGCACCGAGCACGCCGTGAGGCCGCAGGACCTCGACGCCATCCAGGAGGTCGCGGGGGTCTTCGCCTGGCACGTCGACGCCGAGGGCGCCCGGGTGCTCAACCGCAGCCTGATGCTGCCCGTCGGCGCCGGGGTGCTGCACGTGGGGCACGCGGGAGCCGTGGGCCGGACCGACGACGTCGTCACGACGGTGCGCCACCTCGTGCAGACCGTCCAGCTGCACGGACGCTCCCGCTCCTCGACCTTCCGTGCCGCGCTGGCCACGATCCTGCAGGAGCCGCTGCGAGCGGACGGCCTGGACGACCCGGTCGTCACCGACTGGATGCAGCAGCACCTGCGGGTCGTCACCTGGCCGATGCACGACCGCGAGGCGATCCGTGAGCTCGCCCAGCACGTCGTCGAGCAGCTCGAGCCGCCCCTGAACGTCGACCACCTCCGTGCCGGCGAGGTGCGTCGACGCCTCGGCGAGCTGCGTCGTGCCATCCGCTGACGCGGCGCGCAAGACTACCGTCCGGTAGGGGTGTCGGACCGTCGAACATGAGACTAGCCTCATGAACATGGACGATCTGACCTTCGACTTCCGCCCCTCCGACGTCGCTGCTGCGTCCGCCCGGTTCCCCGGGCGTCCACTGGGCGTCCTGGACCGACCGGTCGCTGCCGACGCGACCCTGGCGGTCCGCGAGCGCGGCACCGACTTCGCCCAGCACGCCTGGGACGAGTCCGGTCACCTCTGAGACCGGACCCGCTGCGGTCACCGCGTGTCCCTCACGCGCCGGTGACGTGACACGGCCCCGCGAAGCATGCGCTTCGCGGGGCCGTGTCGTCGGTGCTGAGGTCAGTCCAGCGGACGGATGTTCGCCGCCTGCAGGCCCTTCTGGCCCTGCTCGACGTCGAACTCGACCTTCTGGTTCTCGTTGAGCGAGCGGTAGCCGCTCGTCTGGATCGCGCTGAAGTGGGCGAAGACGTCCTCGCTGCCGTCGTCGGGCGCGATGAAGCCGAAGCCCTTGTCGGCGTTGAACCACTTGACCGTTCCGGTTGCCATCTTTCCTACTACTCCTTCGGGTGCGTCCACGACCGTCGTGGACGCGTCGTCCGTCGTTTCACCCGCTGAGCAGAGCGCCCGGTGTGCGGTCCCCGAGCTGCCGGCACGGTTAAATCCAACGGCAACGACACCAGCCTAGGACACGGTCGCGACCCGGGCCGAACGCCGTCTCGGCGCGTCGGTCGCCGGCACCGGCGGCCCCGGTCAGCCGGGCTGGCCGTACAGCGCGACGGAGTAGTAGCGGTCGTTGCTGTCGCGCCACGCGCCCACGCCGATGCGGCGGAACGCGGCGTTCATCTGGTTGGCGCGGTGGCCGCCGGAGGTCATCCAGTTGATCTTGGAGCACGAGGACGAGCACACCTTGTCGGTGGAGCGGCCGACGACGCTGCGACCGTCCGGGTAGCCGAACGCCAGGTTCTCGCCGATGCTGCGCAGGCCGCACTCCTTCATGATGGTCTTCAGCGACGAAGACGAACGGTGGACGAGCGCCTTCTCCTGCGTGGCGAGGTGCTTGGCCCAGGAGTCGGCGTAGCGGTCCATGCAGCTGTTGAGCGCGAGCTTGGGTCGGTCGAACTTCGCCCGGACCCCGTTGGTCTGCTCGAGGATCTGCTGGGAGTAGACGCTGACCCGCACCACGGCGTGGGCGGAGCCTCCCGTGAGGCTCACGAGGAGCGCGGTGAGGACGACGGCGATGGTGGTACGCATGCTGCTCCTGGTGACGGGGACCGAACCTGGTCAGTCTCACACCTTTGGGTCCCGGGCACTAGGTCCTGACCAGAGATCGACCGGAGAACTAGTTCTTTAGTACTAGTCACCGGTGAAGTCAAGACTGTCGTCGTCCTCAGCAAACGTTTAGGTTGGCCCGAGCCTCGTGTCGGACGAGCCCACCGGCCCGCCGACGCGACAGGGGGCCGACCGGCCCCCGAGACATCAGTTGTTCCTAGGGGGGACCACGTGAAGCGTGTCACGTCATGCGTGCTCGGGATCGGGCTCGCGTCATCGCTCGGACTCACGTTCGCAGCACCGACCACGGCGGCCGAGGCGCCGCCACAGCAGGGGGTCGACCGCGTCCAGAAGGACCACGACCTGCCGAACCCGCTCGAGGACAAGCGTCGGGAGCTGCGGGAGCAGGCCGTCGCGTCCGTCGTGAGCGGCGAGGCGAAGCCCGTCACCCGCAACGGCAGCACCGTCGTCAAGGTCGGCGAGGCCGCGGCTCCGGCCGACGCCGCGACGCTCGCGAGCCCGAAGGCGTCGCGCGGCGCCAAGGAGCGCGCGGCGAAGGGCAAGCGCAAGGACCAGTACGTCGAGCTGTCGCAGGAGCGCGCCGACAAGATCTTCGTCATCCTCGCGGAGTTCGGCGACGAGCGGC
Organism: Aeromicrobium sp. CnD17-E; assembly: GCF_024124745.1. Lineage (GTDB taxonomy): Bacteria > Actinomycetota > Actinomycetes > Propionibacteriales > Nocardioidaceae > Aeromicrobium. The sequence goes on along the minus strand of NZ_JAMXRU010000003.1, from coordinate 4,308 downwards.
ACCCCGACTACCCGGACGCCGACACCGATCCCGCCACGCCGGGACCGGAGACGTTCGACGGCCCCCAGCACAACCAGATCGAGGAGCCGGACCGGTCGAAGGACAACTCGACCGTCTGGCAGCCCGACTACGACCGTCAGCACTACCAGGACCTGTACTTCAAGACGGGCCGCGACGTCGAGTCGGTCAAGACGTACTACGAGACGCAGTCGTCCGGTCGCTACACGGTCGACGGGACCGTCTCGGACTGGGTGAAGGTGAAGTACAACACCGCGCGCTACGGCCGCGACGACGCCTCGACGTGGAACCTGATCCAGGACGCCACGACGCAGTGGGTGGCCGACCAGCGCAAGGCCGGCCGCACCGACGCGCAGATCAAGCAGCAGCTCGCGGAGTACGACGTCTACGACCGCTACGACTACGACGGCGACGGCGACTTCAACGAGCCCGACGGCTACATCGACCACTTCCAGATCGTCCACGCCGGTCACGGCGAGGAGGACGGCGACGCGACCTACGGCGAGGACGCCATCTGGTCGCACCGCTGGTACGCCTTCCTCACCGACCAGGGCGTCACGGGGCCGTCGCAGAACCGTCTCGGCGGCACGCAGATCGGCGACACCGGGCTCTGGATCGGCGACTACACCGTGCAGCCGGAGAACGGTGGTCTCTCCGTCTTCGTCCACGAGTACGGTCACGACCTCGGCCTGCCCGACGCGTACAGCACGGCGGGTGGCGACAACAGCAACGAGTACTGGACGCTCATGGCGCAGTCGCGGCTGAACGCCAAGGGCGAGGCCCTCGGCGAGCGCGCGGGCGACCTGGGTGCGTGGGAGAAGCTGCAGCTCGGCTGGCTCGACTACGAGGTCGTCGGGGCCAAGGAGAGGCGGACCCTCGAGCTCGGGCCCCAGGAGTACAACACCGCCAAGGCGCAGGGTGCCGTCGTGGTGCTCCCGAAGAAGGAGGTCACCCGCGACCTCGGAGCGCCGGCGGCGGGCTCGAAGCAGTTCCACTCCGGCTCCGGTGACGACCTCGCGACCACCATGACGACACAGGTCAGCATCCCGTCGGGCGCGACCGACGCCGAGCTGACGGCGCAGGTCCGGTACGAGATCGAGGAGGGCTACGACTACGCGTACGTCCAGGCGTCGACCGACGGCGGCTCGACGTGGACCGCGCTCGACGGCACCGTCGGCGGCACGCCGATCGGCGACGACACGTCGGGTCGCCCAGGCATCGACGGTGAGCAGGAGACCTGGACCGACCTGTCGGTCCCGCTCGACGCCTATGCGGGCCAGAGCGTCCAGCTCCGGTTCCTGTACAAGACCGACGGTGGTCTCGCGCTGCCCGGCCTGTTCGTCGACGACGTCGCGGTGACCGCTGGCGGCTCGACGCTGACGTCCGACGGCGCGGAGGACGGTGCGGGCGCCTGGACGCTCGACGGGTTCAGCGTCGTGGGCTCGTCGACCACCGACGCCTACGACAACTTCTACGTCATGGGCCACCGCTCGTACGTCTCCTACGACCGGTACCTGCGGACGGGGCCGTACAACTTCGGCTTCGCGAGCACCCGCCCGGACTGGGTCGAGCACTACGCCTACCAGCAGGGTCTGCTGATCTCCTACTGGGACACGTCGCAGGCCGACAACAACACCATCACCCACCCGGGTGAGGGTCGGAACCTGCCGATCGACGCCCGGCCGCGACCGATCATCGACAGGACGACGGGCAAGCCGTTCCGTGCCCGCGTCCAGGTCTACGACGCGCCGTTCTCGACGCGGAAGGCCGACTCGATGACGCTGCACACCGACGGCAAGCCCACGTACGTCCGTGGACAGGCCGCCGCCCCGCTCTTCGACGACACGAAGAAGTACTTCTACGCGGAGGCGCCGCAGCACGGCGTGAAGCTGCCCGGTGCCGGGGTCAAGGTCCGGGTGCTGTCGGAGAAGGGCACGTCGCTGAAGGTCCGGTTCAACTGAGCTGACCGGCTCGACCGGACAGGGTCCCGACCAGACGGGGCGCGCACCGAGAAGGTGCGCGCCCCGTCGTCGTGGACCGGTTCAGCGGGCGTGCAACGCCTCGTCGATGGCACCGGGTGCGCCACCGAACTCGTCGGCGACCTCGCCCGCGACGTCGTCCTGGTCGGTGACGACGTGACCGTCCTCGTCGAGCCCGGCATCAGCGTCGCGCAGGGCCCGGTGGGCGGTGGACAGGACGACCGCGGCGCCCAGCACGGCCACCGCCGCGATGGCGAAGGGCACGTGCACCGACCATGCCTGCACCATCCGGCCGGCGGCGAACGGGGCGAGACCGCCGCCGATGAAGCGGACGAAGCCGTACGCGGCGGACGCCACGGGACGCTCCACCGGCGAGATCGTCATGACGGCCTGCGTCATCAGCGTGTTGTTGATGCCGATGAAGATGCCCGCCGCGATGACGCAGCCGACCATGAGTCGCTGGTCGGTGGGGTCGGTGGCCATCAGCGCGAGGTCGACCGCGAAGAGGGTGAAGGCCGCGTAGAGCGACACCGACGTGCCGAGGCGCTGCTGCAGCCACGGGGCGGCGACCACCGAGAAGAACGCGACCAGGACGCCCCAGGCGAAGAACACCCAGCCGAGCTGCGTGATGGACAGCGCCATCGGGAACGGGGCGTACCCGAGCATCGTGAAGAAGCCCCAGTTGTAGAGCAGGGCAGCGACGCTCATCGTCGCCAGGCCCCGGTGGCGCAGTGCCTTGAGCGGGGCGCTGATCGGCGTCGTGTGCGTGGGCTTCGCCGTGGACGGCAGGAGGAGCACCGTCGCGACGAGCGCGATCGACATGAGGACGGCGACGCCGTAGAACGGGCCGCGCCAGCTGATGTTGCCGAGCGTGCCGCCGACCAGGGGGCCTGCCGCGATGCCGAGTCCGAGAGCTGCCTCGTAGAGGATGATCGCTCCAGCGAACCCGCCCCGTGCGCTGGAGACGATGGCGGCGAGCGACGTGGCGATGAACAGGGCGTTGCCCAGTCCCCAGCCGGCACGGAAGGCGACGATGCCCTCGATGCTGCCGCTCGACCCGGCGAGCGCGGAGAAGACCACGATGATGGCCAGGCCGACCACGAGGGTGCGCTTGGCGCCGAACCGGCTGGAGACCGCGTTCGTCACGAGCATGGCGACGGCGGTGACCACGAGGTAGCTGGTGAAGAGCAGCGTCACCTCGCTCTCGGTGGCGTCGAGCTGCTCCTTGAGGGCGGGCAGGATCGGGTCGACGAGGCCGATCCCCATGAAGGAGATCACGCAGGCGAACGCGACCGCGTAGACGGCCTTCGGCTGTCCGAGCAGGCTCGCTCGGGCGGAGCCGTGGCCACCGGTGTCGGGTGTCTGGTCAGTGGGGCTGGTCATGGTCCTCCTGGGTCAGCTCGACGAGCGCGTCGACGGCGTGGCCGAGTGCGTCGAGTCGGTCGGGTGAGAGGCGGCCGAGTCGGGCGGCGATCAGGGCGTCCTGGCTCCGGCGTCGTTCCGCGAGGGCGGAGCGTCCGGCGTCGGTGATCGCGACGAGGGTCGCTCGGCGGTCGCTGGGGTCGCTCGTGCGGCTGACGAGGCCGGTGGCCTCGAGCCGCTGGACGAGTCCGGTCATCGCGGGCTGCCCGACGGCCTCGAGCCGGGTCAGGTCCGAGACGCGGCACGGACCGTGCCGGTCGAGCGCGGACAGCGTCCCTGCGGCCGTGCGGCTCAGGCCTCGCGTGGCCGAGTCGCGGGAGACGACCGCGACCAGCTCGCGCAGGGCCTGGGACAGGCGCGCGACGTCAGGTTGCTGCATGCAACCAACTATATCAGCACCTGATGTATCGCGCCGCGCGCCCCTCCCTTCCGCGTCGTGTGGACTTCGTGACGGTTCTCGGTCGACAGATCGTCACGAAGTCCACAGAACGCGGGGAGGGATCAGGCCGCGGTACGGGCCAGGGTGAGGCGGCCAGCGACGAGGCCCACGAGGACCACCGCGCCGGTCCAGAGCACGCCCGCGAGCGGCAGCGACAGCACCAGCAGGACGCACCCGACGAGACCCGCGACCGCGAGCACCCGCAGGACGGTGCCGCCGAGGGTGACGGCCGCGGCGTTCGTGAGGGCGTAGTAGACCAGCACGCAGCCGCTCGACGCCGCGACGGCCTCGACCGCGTCGACGAACGGGAGGGCGGCCACGACGACGAGCGCCACCGCGACCTGGGCGGCCGCGGGCACGCCGCGCGACGACTCGTGGGCGAGCGCCCTCGGCAGGTGACGGTCGCGGCTCATGGCCAGCGTGGTGCGGCTGACCCCGCCGAGCAAGGAC
>NZ_JAMXRU010000039.1 GCF_024124745.1 Aeromicrobium sp. CnD17-E | reverse complement strand
ACCGCGACGGCCACCGACGTCCCGGCACGGGCGCTGCAGGCGTACGCGTCGGCCACCCTGCGGGCCGGGGTCGAGCTGCCCGGCTGCCGGCTCGGGTGGACGACGCTCGCCGGCATCGGGCACGTCGAGTCGAGCCACGGCGGGAGCACGCTCGCGCCGGACGGTCGCACGAGCGTCGAGGGTCCCGCGCTCGACGGCACCTCCGGCTACGCGGCCATCAGCGAGGGCGGCAACTGGGACCGGGCGCGCGGCCCCCTGCAGTTCATCGCCTCGACGTGGCGGCAGTGGGGCTCCGACGGCGACGGCGACGGTGTCGCGGACGTCGACGACGTCGACGACGCCGCCTGGACCGCCGCGCGCTACCTCTGCGCCTCGGGCGCCGACCTCACCACCCCGGCCGGGTGGACGTCCGCCGTGCACTCCTACAACCACTCCGACGTCTACGTGCGCAGCGTCCTCGCCGCCGCCGACGCCTACGCCGCGCGCTCGGGCGGCTGATTCCCCTCGGATGACGGCATCAGCCGCCACAGGCGGGTCGGTGCGGACGGGGTGGGGGAGGGCGCCGAGGCGGCCGTAGGGTGGGCCGGTGGCCCGCATCGTGCACGTCGACGACCTCGACGACCCCCGTCTCGCCGACTACCTGCACCTGCGCGACGTGCAGATGCGGCTGGCGCACGAGAGCGAGCACGGGATCTACCTGGCCGAGGGGGAGAAGGTCGTGCGGCGGGCCCACGAGGCCGGGCACCAGGCTGCCTCGTTCCTCATGGCACCGCGCTGGCTCGACGGCCTGCGCGACGTCCTCGACGCGAGCGACGCGCCCTGCTTCGTCATGTCGGAGAAGGACGTCGAGCGGGTCACCGGGTTCCACGTGCACCGCGGGGCGCTCTCGGCCGTCCGCCGGCCCGCGCCGGCCGACGTCGACGACGTCCTGGCCGCCGCGCGACGCGTGGTCGTGCTGGAGGACCTGGTGGACCACACGAACGTCGGCGCGATCTTCCGGGTGGCGGCGGCCCTGGGCTTCGACGCCGTCCTGCTGTCGCCGCGCTGCGCCGACCCGTTCTACCGGCGCGCGGTCAAGGTCGCCATGGGCGCGGTGTTCTCGGTCCCGCACGCCCGCGTCGACGACTGGTACGGCACGCCCGCCCTGCTGTCCCGCCACGGATTCACCACCTACGCGATGACGCTGGCCGACGACGCGGTGTCGCTCGAGGACGTGCGCGACGTGCCGGAGCGGCTCGCGCTCGTCGTCGGCTCCGAGGGGCCCGGGCTCACCGACCACTGGCAGCGCAGCAGCGACGTGCGCGTGACGATCCCGATGGCGGCGGGCATCGACAGCCTCAACGTCGCCACCTCGGTCGCCGTCGCCTGCTGGCACCTGCGCTGACGCCCCAGGGTCGTCGACCCCTGGCGAGGCGGGCTCAGTCCTCGATCGCGGCCGGGGTGACCGGCCAGTCGCCGGGGTAGGCGTCGGCCAGCTCCTCGTGCTTCTTGTAGAGCTTCTTGCGGGCCTTCGCCGGCACGCGGTCGCCGAAGACGGTGCCGTGCAGGTGGTCGGTCTCGTGCTGCAGGCAGCGCGCGAGCAGGCCGGTGCCGTGGAACTCGACCGGCTGGCCCTTCTCGTCGACGCCGGTCACGCTGGCGACGTCGGGGCGCGAGCACTCGGTGAAGGCGCCGGGCAGCGAGAGGCAGCCCTCGTCGGCAGTGTCGAGGTTGCGCTCTGCCGCCTCGGGCAGCGTGAGCCGCGGGTTCACGACCACGCCGGTCACGCGGACGTCGTCGTCGTCCGGGCAGTCGAAGACGAACACCTTGAGGTCCACGCCCACCTGGTTGGCCGCCAGCCCCACGCCGTTCGCGGCGTACATCGTCGCGACCATGTCGCGGACGAGCGTCTCGAGCTCCTCGTCGAACGAGGTCACCTCGGTGAGCTCGTGGTGCATGACGGGGGTGCCCCACCGGGTGATGGGACGGACCGATCCGCCGTCGGGCAGGGGACGAGAGCTGGGGTGTGACGCCACCGGCCCAACGTATCGCGGGGCGAATCGCCCCGAGTCGTGGACTCCGCCCTGTGACGTCGGATACCATCGGTACGCGGCACTGCAACTCACAGTTACAGTGGAGTCGTGCACCCCAGCGGTGCCGGCGGGAACCCGTCCCGACCCCCATCACACCAACGTCCCTGCCAAGGAGACACCGTGGCGAACCGACCAGACCCCATGGGCATCGGGCTCGCGGTGCTGAACCGCATCGCGAGCTCGCAGGCCATCGACAAGCTCGGCCTGCGCAAGGCCACCGAGCGCGCCGTCTACCAGGGAGCCAAGTCCGGCTTCCAGCTCGCGGCCAACGCCAACCGCACCTTCAAGCGCGTCAAGGGCTCCGGCACGCCGCAGCGCCTCGGCGCGACGCAGGACAGCGGCCTGTTCGACCTCACGCCGACCGAGGACCAGCAGATGATGGTCGACGTCATCGGCGAGTTCGCCGACGAGGTGCTGCGCCCCGGCGCGGAGGCGGCCGAGAAGGCCGACGACACCCCCAAGGAGGTGCTCGACCAGACCAGCGAGTTCGGGCTCACGCTGCTGAACGTCCCCGAGTCGCTCGGTGGCCTCTCGGAGGAGCGCTCCGTGGTCACCGGCGTCCTGGTCAACGAGGCGCTCGCCTACGGCGACATGGGCCAGGCCGTCGCCTGCCTCGCCCCGGCGTCCGTCGCCACCGCCATCTCGCTGTGGGGCACCGACGAGCAGCAGCAGACCTACCTGCCGGCGTTCACCGGTGACGACGTGCCCGCCGCCGCGCTCGCCGTGGCCGAGTCGCGTCCGCTGTTCGACCCGTTCGAGCTGCAGACCACCGCCACCGCGACCGAGGGCGGCTACCGCCTCACCGGCGTGAAGTCCGCCGTCGTGCGCGGCACGGAGGCCGAGCTGTTCGTGGTCGCCGCGGCGCTCGAGGGCACCCCGCGCCTCTTCGTCGTCGAGTCGAGCACGCCCGGCCTGACCCTCGCCGCCGACCCGTCCATGGGTCTGCGCGCGGCGGGCCTCACCAAGCTGAGCCTCGACGGCGCCGTGGTCCCGGAGACCGCCCTGCTGGGCACCGCCGACGACTACCGCGAGTGCGTGCGGCTGTCGCGCCTGGCGTGGTCGGCGCTCGCGGTCGGCACGGGTCGCGCCGTGCTCGACTACACCAAGGAGTACGTCAAGACCCGCGAGGCGTTCGGCGAGCCGATCGCGCACCGCCAGGCGGTCGCGTTCATGGTCGCCAACATCGCGATCGAGCTCGAGGGCATGCGCCTGGTCACCCTCAAGGCCGCGTCGCGGCACGAGCAGGGTCGCGACGCGTCCCGTGAGGTCGCCCTCGCCCGCAAGCTCGCGGCCGAGTACGGCATGAAGATCGGCACCGACGGCGTCCAGCTGCTCGGTGGTCACGGCTTCGTCAAGGAGCACCCGGTGGAACGGTGGTACCGCGACCTGCGGGCCGTCGGCGTCCTGGAAGGAGCAGTCCTCGTCTGAGGACGGACACGAACATGACGATCAACCTCGACACCCCCAAGAAGTTCCGCGGGTTCATCCAGCAGGCCCACGAGGTCGCTGACAACTTCCTGCGCGCGAACTCCCGCAAGTACGACCTCGCGGAGCACGCCTACCCCAAGGAGCTCGACCTCCTCGCCTCGCTGATCGACGGCATGGGCGACTCGGGCGCCGGGCAGGGTGCCGGTGCTGCCGGCGTCCGCCGCAGCGAGGACGCCTCGGAGAAGGACAAGGGCAAGGTCAAGAACGGCACCAACCTGTCCTCCGTGCTCTCGATCATCGAGATGTGCTGGGGCGACGTCGGCCTGCTGCTCTCGATGCCACGCCAGGGCCTGGGCAACTCCGCGATCGCGTCGGTGGCCACCGACGAGCAGCTGGAGAAGTTCAAGGGCACGTGGGCGGCCATGGCGATCACCGAGCCCGGCTGCGGCTCCGACTCCGCCGCGATCCGCACGACCGCCATCAAGGACGGCGACGAGTACGTGCTCAACGGCGAGAAGATCTACGTGACGTCCGGCGAGCGCGCCGACTCCGTCGTGGTCTGGGCGACGCTCGACCCGAAGCTCGGCCGTGCGGCCATCAAGAGCTTCGTGGTCCCGAAGTCGCTGCCCGGCATCCGGGTCGAGCGGCTCGAGCACAAGCTCGGCATCCGCGCGTCCGACACGGCCGTCATCGTGCTCGACAACTGCCGCGTGCCGGCGGAGAACATCCTCGGCAACGAGGAGATCGACACCAAGCAGGGCTTCGCCGGCGCCATGGCGACGTTCGACAACACCCGTCCGCTCGTCGCCGGCATGGCGGTGGGCTGCGCCCGCGCGGCGCTCGAGCTCACGCGCGAGCTGCTCGAGGACGCCGGCGTCGTCATCGACTACGACCGTCCCGCGACGTCGCAGTCGTACGCGGCGGCGACCTACCTGCAGATGGAGGCCGACTACGAGGCGGCGCTGCTGCTGACCCTCGAGGCGGCGTGGCTGGCGGACAACCGCAAGCCGAACTCCATGGAGGCGTCGATGTCGAAGGCGAAGGCGGGCCGGGCCGGCAACGACATCACCCTGCGGTGCGTCGAGCTGGCCGGCAGCCTCGGCTACAGCGAGGGCGAGCTGCTCGAGAAGTGGTCGCGCGACTCCAAGATCCTCGACATCTTCGAGGGCACCCAGCAGATCCAGCAGCTGATCGTCGCGCGTCGCCTGCTGAACCTGTCGTCGGCGCAGCTGCGCTGAGGACCGGAGAGCATCCGACCGCAGCACCGTGCAGGCCCCGTCACCCCCAGGGTGGCGGGGCCTGCACGCGTCGTCGGTGCGGTGTGGGGCGTACCCCTAGGATGTCGACATGACTGGGCAGCTGCCGCCGGACTTCGACGTCGACTACCAGCTGACGCGGCTCGTCCGCCAGGTCAGGGCTCGGTCGTTGCGCAACCTCGCGACCATCCACGACGAGCTCGACTACAGCACGTTCGTGCTGCTCCTCGCTATCGTCGACGCGACGACGTCGAGCGGTGGCGTGCGCGCGTCGGACCTCGCCGACTCCCTGCACGTCCACAAGTCGACCGTGAGCCGCGCGGTCCGCATGCTGGAGGACGCCGGGCTCGTCGACCGGACCCCGCACCCGGAGGACGGTCGCGCGCACGTGCTGCGGGCCAGCGCCGAGGCCGTGCGTCGCGTCGACGCCTACCGCGAGGACTCCCACGCCGCCCTCGCCCGCGTGATCGAGGACTGGGAGCCCACCGAGCTGCGCACGTTCGCGCAGCTGCTGGCGCGACTCAACGACGCCTTCGGCACTGTGTGAGCCCGGGACGAGCCGCGTAGGTCAGGGCCGCAGGAGCACCTTGACCGCGCGCCGCTCGTCCATCGCGCGGTAGGCCTCGGCGACGTCGTCGAGGCCGAGCTGCAGGTCGAACACGTCGCCCGGGGTGATCGCCCCCGAGACGACGTCGGGCAGCAGCTCGTCGAGGTAGTGACGCACCGGCGCGACACCGCCGGCGAGGCCGGAGTTCGTGCCGAACATGACCGGCACGTTGAGCTCCACGCCGTGGGGGACGCCGACGTAGCCGACGGTGCCTCCGGGACGCAGGCTCTGGAACGCCTGCTTCATCGACTCCTTCGTGCCCACGCACTCCAGGACGCTGTCCGCGCCGATCCCGCCGAGGATCTCCTTGACCTCCGCGGCTCCCTCCTTGCCGCGGGTCGCGACGACGTGGTCGGCGCCGAAGCGCCGCGCCAGCTCCTGGCGGGGCTCGTGGCGCGACATCGCCACGACGGTCTCCGCTCCGAGACGCTTGGCGGCGAGCACCGCGCTCAGGCCGACGGCACCGTCGCCCACGACCGCCACGGTCGAGCCCGGCCCCACGCGGGCGGAGACGGCGGCGTGGTGGCCGGTGGGGAACACGTCGCTGAGCGTCAGCAGGTGGGGGACGAGCGCGTCGTCGACCGGCTGGGGCACGCGCACCAGGGTGCCGTCGGCGAACGGCACGCGGACGAGCTCGGCCTGGGCGCCGTCGTAGCCGCCACCGTTGACGCACGACGTCTGCACGCCCTTGCGGCAGACCGCGCACGTGTTGTCGCTGTACAGGAACGGCGCGATGACGAACTCGCCCACGGCCACGTCGGCCACGGCTGAGCCCACTTGCTCGACCACGCCGACGAACTCATGGCCGATGCGCCGCGGCTCCGCCTGGTCGCCGTTGGCGCCGCGGTAGGGCCAGAGGTCGCTGCCGCACACGCAGGCGGCCACGACGCGCACGACCGCGTCGGTGTCGTCCTGCAGGACCGCGTCGGGCACGGTGTCGAGACGGATGTCGCCGGGGCTGTGGAGGACAGTCGCACGCATACCTCCTTCCTACCAGTGCGACGGTAGGCGTGCTGCTGGCCGCCGTGCGTCGTGCGGGTGCGTCGGTCTGGGCGGTCGTGACCTTGCTGGTGCACTGCCGCAGAGGGTCGTGACCTTGCTGGTGCGCTGCCGCAGGGGTCGTGACCTTGCTGGTGCGTTGCCTCGGGCTTCGCTGTGTCCGGTCTCCGAAAGGCCTCGACCGGGCGGCTGGCATCGGCGCCCGTCAGGGGTCTCGGGCTGTGGGTTGGTGCTGAAGGGGGACGCACGATTCTGCGTTCGTGCGTCGTAGGGCCGAGGATGCTGCGTTTGCCACGGGATCCCGTCATCGACGCAGAAGCGTTCGTGCTCCAGCGCGCGAAGGAAGAATCGTGGGCGCCCTTGGGGGTGGGCTGGGCAGCGCTTCTCCCTTCTCGTGGCACGGTCCACGAGAAGGGAGCATCGTTGCCACGTCCGGCCCGCTCGGCGGTGGATCTTCCACCTGGAGAGCGCTCAGAACGTGGCAGATCCACCGTCCGTCCCGCGCGGGCGCAGATGCCTGCGTCGGACGCGGGCCGCAGCCCCCACGACCCAGGTGTGGAAGGATCGGGACATGACCTCCAAGCCTGAAGTGGACTTCATCGAGGGCCCCGCGCCCACCGAGCTGCAGATCAAGGACATCATCGTCGGCGACGGCCCCGAGGCGGTGCCCGGTGGCGTCGTCGACGTGCACTACGTGGGCGTCGAGTTCGACACCGGCGAGCAGTTCGACGCCTCCTGGGACCGCGGCCAGTCCGCGCGCTTCCCGCTTCCGCAGCTGATCGGCGCCTGGCAGCAGGGCATCCCCGGCATGAAGGTCGGCGGACGTCGTCAGCTGGTGTGCCCGCCCGAGCTGGCCTACGGGCCCGCCGGCGGCGGACACCGTCTGTCGGGCAAGACCCTCGTCTTCATCATCGACCTGCTGGGCGTCGGCTGACCCGAGCGCCCCGAGCCACGACGCCCCCGGACCTTGAGTCCGGGGGCGTCGTCGTGCTCCTGGTTCACACGCGCAGGTCGTCCAGCAGACGGCGCAGCCGCTTGACCGAGACCGGCCGCGCCGTGCCGAGGTTCTGGGCCACCACGCTCACCCGGAGCTCCTCCAGGGCCCAGCGCACCTCCTGCACGTCGGCCGCGGCGCGACGAAGCGGGCTCAGGCCCCCGGTGCGCTCGTGGAACTCCGCCTCGAGCTCGTGCACGTGCACCAGCTGCTCGGTGAGCGGTGTCGTGAGCCGCCGCCGCGCGGTCTCGAGGTAGACGGGCAGGCGGCGCAGCTGCTCCACGCCCAGGTCGCGGACGAAGCCCGGCGCCACCAGCCAGCTCAGCTGGACGCGGACGTCCTCGGCCGGCTCGCCCGTGCCCTGCGGCTGGGCCTGGCCGAGCTTCTCCAGCGACCGCAGGACGTCGCGCAGCACCCCCGCCGTGACGTCGTGCACGTCGGCCCGCGCCCTCCCGCGCAGCGTCTGGAAGGCAGCCTCGTCCCACACCGGACCGCCGTGGCGGACCACCAGGCGGTCGAGGGCAGCGAGCCGCGCGTCGTCGAGCACGGCTGCCGCGTCGCCGTAGGGCGAGGAGGCCAGCAGGAGCTTCTGGCGCAGGTCGAGCGTGCGGCCGAGGGAGGGCGTGGTGGTCGGGGTCGACAGGGCGAGCAGCCGACCTTGGCCGCGCACCATCGCGACCTGCTGCTCCTCGGGGGTGTCGAGCACGCGCAGCGCCACCGACGTCCCCTCGTCGACGAGCGCCGGGTACCCGACGACCTGCCCGGCCGGCACGGTCCGCTCGAGCGTGCCGACGTCCCACGTCGTGATCCCGGTCCGCGCGGCCTCCGCGGCGACCACCTCGAGGTCGCGGCGCACGACGTCCTGCAGCTCCGCACACAGCGCGTCGAGGTCGCGACCCCGTGCCAGCTCGGTGCCGTCGTCGACCACCCGGAACGTCACCTTCAGGTGGTCGGGGACGGCCGACAGGTCGAAGTCGTCGGGCGAGACCAGGGTGCCGGTGCGCTGCCGGATGCCGCGCACCAGCTGGTCGAGCAGCGGACCGGCCGCGGGGTCGAGCTGCTCGACGAGCGCCGCCGCGTGGTCGGGCACCGGCACCAGCTCGCGACGCAGCCGCTTGGGCAGCGAGCGGACCAGCGCCACCACGAGCTCGTCGCGGTGACCGGGCACGTTCCACAGGAACTCGGCCGGGTCGAGGGAGAGGAGGTCGTCGACCGGCACGTCGACGACGACGCCGTCGCTCTCGGTACCGGGCTCGAACGTGTACGTCACGCGGTACTCGGCCGACTCCGACGTCCAGGTCGTCGGGTAGTCACGCTCGAGGTCGCCGACGTCCGCCAGCAGCATCGCCGGGTCGAGGTCGAGCAGGTCCGGTGTCTCGCGCGAGGCCTTCTTCCACCAGCTGTCGAAGTGGCGCACGGAGACGACGTCGGCAGGCACCCGTGCGTCGTAGAACGCGAACAGCGTCTCGTCGTCGACTCGCAGACCCCGGCGTCGGACCCGGTCCTCGACGGCCTCCGCCTCGCGGATCCGCTGGGCGTTGCGCTGCACGAACGCGTGGCGTGTGCGCCACTCGCCCTGCACGAGGGCGTGCCGGACGAACAGCTCGCGGGCCAGGGCGGGGTCGTGGCGGCCGAGCGGGACGAGCCGGTCGACCACCAGCGGCACGCCGTACAGCGTCACCCGCTCCTTCGCCATGGCCGCTCCGCGCCGCGCCGACCAGTGCGGCTCCGCGTACTGGCGCTTCACCAGGTGCGCGGCGGCCTGCTCGACCCACTCGGGCTCGACCTTCGCGACGGTGCGTCCCCACAGCCGACCGGTCTCGACGAGCTCGCCGGCCACGACCCACAGCGGCGGCTTGCGTGCGAGTGCGGACCCCGGGAACACCATGAACCGTGCGCCACGCGCGCCGAGAAACTCCTTGGAGTCGGCCTGCCGGACGCCCACGTGCGACAGCAGACCGCTGAGCAGCGCCCGGTGCACGTCGGCCGGGTCGGCGCCCACCTTCCCCGGCTTCATGCCGAGGTCGCGCACGGTGCGGCGCAGCTGGGCGTGCACGTCCTGCCACTCGCGGATGCGCAGCCAGTGCAGCATCTCGTCGCGGCACAACCGGCGGAAGGCGCTGCTGCTCAGCTCGTCGCGCTTCTCCTGCACGTACTGCCAGAGCACGAGCCAGGACAGGAAGTCCGAGTCGGGACTGCGGAACCGCGCGTGCAGCTGGTCGGCGCGGGCCTGCTGCTCGGCCGGACGCTCGCGCGGGTCCTGGATCGACAGGCCCGCGACGATGACGAGCACGTCGGCCAGGCACCCCTGACGGTCCGCCGCGAGGAGCATGCGGGCCATGCGCGGGTCGACCGGCAGCCGCGACATCGTGCGACCCAGCCGCGTGAGCCGAGGTCGGCGGTCGCGGCCCTCCTGCAGCGCCCCGAGCTCGGTCAGCAGCGCCCGACCGTCGCCCACGGCACGGCGGTCCGGTGCGTCGAGGAACGGGAAGTCCTCGACGTCGCCGAGGTCGAGCGACGCCATCTGCAGCAGCACCGACGCGAGGTTCGTGCGCAGGATCTCCGGGTCGGTGAACTCGGGCCGACCGTCGTGGTCCTCCTCGGCGTAGAGCCGGATGCAGATGCCGTCGGCCACACGGCCGCACCGGCCCGCGCGCTGCGCCGCGCTCGCCCGCGAGACCGGCTCGATCGGCAGCCGCTGGACCTTGAGCCGCTGGCTGTAGCGCGAGATGCGGGCGTAGCCGGTGTCGACGACGTACCGGATGCCGGGCACGGTCAGGGACGTCTCGGCGACGTTCGTGGCCAGCACGATGCGACGACCCGGGTGCGACGCGAAGATCTTCGCCTGGTCCTGCGCGGCGAGCCGGCCGTAGAGCGGCAGGACCTCCGTCTGCCGCCAGCGCAGGCCCTCGAGGTGGGCGGCGGCGTCGCGGATCTCCCGCTCGCCGGACAGGAAGACGAGCACGTCGCCCTCGCGCGGCAGCTCGCGGATCGCGGACTCGATGCCGTCGAGCATGCCGTCGTCCGGGTCGGTCAGCGGCCGGTACCGCACCTCGACCGGGTAGGTGCGCCCGCTCACCTCGATCACCGGCGCACCGTCGAACATCTCCGAGAAGCGCTCGACGTCGATCGTCGCCGACGTGACCACGACCTTGAGGTCGGGACGTCGGGGGAGGAGCTGCTTGAGGTACCCGAGCAGGAAGTCGATCGCGAGGCTGCGCTCGTGGGCCTCGTCGACGATCACGGTGTCGTAGCGCGACAGGTCGCGGTCGTGGTGGATCTCGCTGAGCAGCAGGCCGTCGGTGACCAGCCGGATCTGGGTGCTGTCGCTGGTGCGGTCGTCGAAGCGGACGGCGTAGCCGACCTCCCGCCCGAGCTCGACCTCGCACTCCTCGGCGATGCGGGCCGCGACCGACCGGGCGGCGATGCGTCGAGGCTGGGTGTGCACGATGCGCTCGCGGCCGAGCAGGCGTGCGATCTTCGGGAGCTGGGTGGTCTTGCCCGACCCGGTCTCGCCGGCGACCACCACGACCTGGTGGTCGCGCAGCGCCGCGGCGATGTCGTCGGCGCGGTCGGCGATGGGCAGGCCCGGCGCGACCTCCACCTTCATCGTCGACGTCGTCATCGCAGCCCCAGCCGGTCGCCGAGGAGGAGGACACCGACGAACGCGAACACGTCGAGCAGGGTATGGGCCACCACGAGGGGCGCGAGCCGCCGGGTGCGGTGGTACCAGTAGCCGAACACCAGCCCCATGAGCACGTTGCCGAGCGCCTGGCCGAAGCCCTGGTACAGGTGGTAGCTGCCCCGCAGCAGGGCGCTGGAGACGATGATCGTCGGGGTGCTCCACCCGATCTGACGCAGCCGGGTGAAGAGGTAGCCGATCATCACGACCTCCTCGAGCACGCCGTTCTGGAAGGCGGCGAGGACGAGGACGAGCGCAGTCCACCAGTAGACCTGCTGGGGCACGGTGACGACGTCGGCGGTGACGCCGAGCGCGCGCCCGGCGAGGTAGACGCCGATGCCAGGGAGCCCGATGAGGGCGGTCAGGCCCACGCCGTCGAGGACGGTGCGCAGCCGTCCCGCGCCGGTGAGGCCCAGCCGGCGCAGGACGCCGGGACCGTCGCCGGCCAGCAGGAACAGGGCCAGGCCGACGGGGACGAGCGCGAAGCCGATGCCCAGGAGCTGGTAGGTGACGTCGAGCCACTCGCGGTCGCTCCGCGAGGCGTTGAGGGTCGCGGTCGCGTCGCGCAGCGGTCCGCGGGTGAGCGCGGCGAGCAGGCTGAGCGCGGCGTAGACCGCCGACTGGCCGAGGGACAGGCCGAGGACGAGCCAGACCTCGAGGCGCAGGCGCCGGCCGTCCGGGGCCGCCGCGCCCGTGGCGGGGGTGCTCACAGGTCGTTCGTGGCGAACGTGTCGCACTGGTCGGCGCTGCCGCCGTCGTAGCCGGCGAGGAACCAGCGCTGGCGCTGCTCGCTCGAGCCGTGCGTCCAGGTGTCGGGGTCGACCGTGGCCCCGGCCGAGGCCTGGATGTGGTCGTCGCCGACCGCGGCCGCGGCCGAGAGGGCCGAGCGGACGTCGGACGGGGTCAGGGGCTCGAGCAACGTGGTCCCCTCGGCGTCCTCGGTCGTGGCGGCGTGGTGCGCCCAGACGCCGGCGAGGCAGTCAGCCATCAGCTCCACGCGCACGCCACCGCCGGTCGCGCCGCTGCCGGACTGCGCACGGTCGAGGATCCCGAGGATCTGCTGGACGTGGTGGCCGTACTCGTGCGCGACGACGTACTCCTGCGCGAGCGCGCCGCCGTCGGCCCCGTAGCGGCTCGAGAGCAGGTCGAAGAAGCCGGTGTCGATGTAGATCCGCTCGTCCGACGGGCAGTAGAACGGGCCGGTGCTGCTGGAGGCGGTGCCGCAGGCCGACTGCGTCGCTCCGGAGAAGACGACCGTGCGGGCCTGCCGGTACTGGCGGCCGACGTCGGCGGGCAGCGCGTCGGTCCAGTAGTCCTGGACGCTGTTGACGGTGCCGACCACCCGGCAGACGTCGTCGCGGTTGGCGTCGGCGCCGGTGCGGCACTGGCTGAGGTCGACGGTGGAGTCCTCGCCCGCGGTCTGGACCTGGCTGGTGTCGAAGGGACTCTGACCGCCGGTGAGGGCGCCCGGGTCGACGCCCAGGAAGATCGCGACGAGCGTCACGACGAGGGCGCCGATGCCGCCGCCGACCACGGCACCGCCGCGCACGCGACCGCCAGTGACCTGGCTCGTGTCGAGGCGGGCGTCCTCGTTGAAGCTCATGCGCGGAGTCTACGCAGCGGACGTCACGTCGGCGCTGCGCAGCCGAGCCGCCCGGACTCACCTACGCTCGGGCCGTGAGCACCTCTGTGACCGAGCGCAACGCCGCTGCCGGGCCCGCCCTGTCGTCCGACCCGGCCGCCGACGAGGCCCGTCGCCGTGGGCTGCGCCGCATGCGCGTCGTCGCCACGTCGCTGCTCGTCGTCGCGGCGATCGTCTTCCTCCTGACCCGCGAGCAGGGTGGCGCGTGGGGCTACGTCAACGCTGCGGCCGAGGCCGCGATGGTCGGCGCGATCGCCGACTGGTTCGCCGTGACGGCGCTGTTCCGCCACCCGCTGGGGCTGCCGATCCCGCACACCGCGATCATCCCGCGTCGCAAGGCCTCGCTCGGCGCCAGCCTGCAGGAGTTCGTGACCGAGAACTTCCTGCGCCCGGAGGTCGTGAAGGAGCGCCTGGACTCCGCCGAGCTCACGCGGCGCGCGGGCGTCTGGCTCGCCGAGGGCGACCACGCCGAGCGGCTCGTGCGCGAGGGCTCGAAGATCACCGCGCACGCCCTCACCCGCGTGAAGCGCGACGACGTCGCCGCCCTCGTGCGCGACGCGATCGTGCCGCGGCTCGTGGAGGAGCCGCTCGCGCCGGTGGCCGGCAAGCTGCTCGGCGACGTGCTCGCGGAGCAGGCGCACGTCGGCATGGTCGACCTGGTGCTCGACGAGCTGCACGCGTGGCTGCTCGAGAACGAGGACGAGGTGATGGCGCTGGTGGGGGAGCGTGCCCCCTGGTGGACGCCGCAGTGGGTCGACGAGCGGGTGGGCTCCCGGCTGCACCTCGAGGCGGTCACCTGGGTGCAGGAGATCCGCGACCAGCCCGAGCACCGCGCCCGGCGGGCGCTCGACGGCTGGCTCGGTCGTCTTGTCGACGACCTGCAGTCCGACGAGGCCACGCAGGAGCGTTTCGAGCGGCTCAAGAGCCGGATGCTGAACCAGCCGCAGGTCACGACGACGGGCGTGGCGATCTGGGACGCCCTGCGCCACGCGCTGATCGAGACCCTCCAGGACGAGGACGGCATGCTGCGCCGCCGCGCGCTCCAGGAGCTGCACGCGTTGGCCGACCGGCTCCAGCGCGACACCGACCTGCAGGCGCGTGGCGACCGGGTGGTCGCCGACGCCGGCGCCTACCTCGTCGAGCACTACGGCTCGGAGGTCGCCACGATCATCTCGGCGACCGTCGACCGCTGGGACGGCGTGGAGACCGCGCGCAAGGTCGAGCTGCACGTCGGGCGCGACCTGCAGTTCATCCGGATCAACGGCACCGTCGTCGGCGGGCTCGCCGGGCTGGTGATCCACACGCTCAGCCACCTCGTCTGAGCAGGGGGTGGGGTGCGTGGGTCGCGCAGCACCCCTGGTACAGTTCCTGACTGCACCACGGACCTCCACGAGGTCCACGTCCGGGTGGCGGAATAGGTAGACGCGCTAGCTTGAGGTGCTAGTGCCCGGTTACGGGCATGGGGGTTCAAGTCCCCCCTCGGACACGCTGAGGAGACCGGTCGAGAGGCCGGTCTCCTCGTTTTCGTGGGTGGGGTCGATCCTGGCCGATCGGCGGAGCGGCTCGGGGGTCACCCGGCAGTACGCCGCTCCCGCTCCGCCCGGGCGAGCATCGCCGTGGCCACCGACGCGGTGACCGAGCCGACCACGCCGATGCCGACCACCATGAGCACGACGGCGATGACGCGGCCCTGCGTCGTGACGGGGGAGTAGTCGCCGTAGCCGACGGTCGTGACGGTCACGCACGCCCACCAGAGCGCGTCGCCGAACGACGTGATGGTCGCGCCGGGCGCGTCGCGCTCGGCCTGGAGGACGGCGAGGGAGGCGAGGCCGACCGACGCGACGGCGGTCCCCGACACGTACACCAGCGTGCGCCCGGCGAGGCTGCCCGCGGCGGACCGGTCGAGGATGCGCAGCAGCGCGACGAGGCGCAGCAGCCGCAGCGGGCGGAGCATCGGCACGGCGATGAGCGCGACGTCGTACCAGTGACGCACCGCGTAGTCCCGCCGGTCGTCGGCAAGTCCCAGCCGCACGACGAAGTCCAGGGCGAACGCGGCCCAGACCGTCCAGGACACGGTCTCGAAGAACTCCCGCCACCCCCGGTCCAGGCGTGGGTCCAGGACCGGCCACGCGTAGGCGACCAGGAAGGCCACCGACAGCAGCAGGAGCGGGACCTCGGCACGACGTTCCCAGCGCTCGACTCGAGTCATGGCCCCCATCATCGGGCCCGCGCCGTCGAGCCTGCGACCGCCCTGTCAGCCGGGTGCGCCCTCGGCCTCGGACGGGTCGACCGTCGACCGGCCGTGCGGGCTCCCCGGCGGCGTCTCCGTGACCTGCTCGGCCGCCCGACGCAGACGCTTGTCGCCGTACATGTCGAGGTCGGCGTGCCGCAGGGCCTCCGGCCCGCCCGGCGCGATCCCGATGCTCAACGTCACCTGCTCGCCGGCCGCCCAGCGCCGGCGTACCTCCTCGAGCCGCTGCCGCGCGCTCGACTCCTCCTCGTCGAGCACCACGACGAACTCGTCACCGCCCGTGCGGAACACGTCGCCCACGCCGGCCAGGCTCGTCGACAGCAGTCCGCCGAGCCTGCGCAGCAGGTCGTCGCCGGCCAGGTGGCCGTGGGTGTCGTTGAACCGCTTGAACCCGTCGACGTCGATCACGGACACCGTCGAGCGACCGGAGGACGTGTCCAGGCGACAGACGAGGTCGCGTCGGTTGAGCACGCCGGTGAGCGGGTCGGTGCGCGCGAGGCGTTCCAGCTCGGCCCGTTGCTCGTGGAGGTGCGTGATCAGCCGGGCGGGCAGCTCGGACACGATCACCCACATGACGGCGGTCGCCGCCGTCCGCTGCAGCACCGATCCCTCCAGCCCGCCCCACGCGACGACGAAGGCCGGCACGGCAGGGACCATGAGCCACAACGAGCGCCAGGGCGGCTGCGTGAGCCCTGCGAACACGAACGCCATGCTGATCAGCCCCGGCACGAGGCGCGCCGCGGCCGGCGCGTCGACCCCGACGAGGCCGTACACGACGCACACGGCCGCAGGCCACAGCAGGAGCGTCGAACGACGCCGCCAGCAGCCCGACCGGAGGCAGACCATCAGCACCAGCGCGGCGAGCGGGGGAGCGACGAGCAGGGCCACCGGTGTCGGGCTGCCGGACGGTGTGCTGGTCGCCGTCGTCACGGCCAGCACGACCGACTCGACGAACACCGCGACCGCGCCGCAGACGTGCCAGACCCGCAGGTCCCAGGCGCCCGGGCGCCGCCACGGCGGTCGCTCCGCCGGTCCTCGTGCTGTCCCCGATCGTCCGTCGGGCGTCCTCACGGGTTCACGCGGTAGACCTTGACGCTGTCGACGACGTAGTCGAAGGCGTCCTTGGTGTGCTGCTGGTCGGGCATGCCCCAGTAGGACGAGCCCACCTGCATGTTGAGTCGGATGTTGAACGGGCTGTCGAACGCGGTGCGCGCCCACGGCACGTCGTCGACCGGGATCGTCGACAGCACCTGGTCGTCGTAGGTGAACTGCATGCAGTCCGGCGTCCAGTTGAAGCCGTAGGTGTGGAAGCCCTCGTACACGCCGGGCGTCCGCGTCGCCCAGTTCTGGTGCGCCCACGAGTACCACTCGCCGCGCTGCTTGCCCAGGTTCGTGTCCTCCCACAGCGTCGTCGTGTAGGAGCCGGCGGGGTTCCAGCGCTGCGTCGACTCGCCGCCGTACGCCTCCATGACGTCGATCTCGCCGTTGGTGCGGTCACCGCGCAGCCAGAAGGCCGGCCAGACGCCGCGGGTCATGGCGCGCGAGGTCGGCAGCTTGGCCCGCATCTCCCAGCGTCCGTACTTCTGGGAGAACGTCCCGACGGTGTCGAGGTAGCCCGTGTCGTACCACCGCTCCCTGACGCCGCTGGAGACGGACGCCGGGGTCGAGCGGCGGCGTCCCTCGATCGTGAGGGTCCCGTCGGACACGTCGACGGCGTCCTTCGTCACGTACGCCGCGTCGAAGGAGAGGTGCGTCCGGTCGCGCACCCGCCACTTGGTGGTGTCGAGGCTCGTCCCGTCGAACTCGTCGGCGAAGCTCAGGGTGCGGCGCTGCGGCGAGTTCAGGTCGTCGCAGGTCCGGGTGGTGCTGCCCGGTGGCGTCGGCTCCGGCGTGGGGGTCGGGCTCGCCGTCGGCGTGGGTGTCGTGGGCTCGGGTGTCGGGCCGGGGTCGGTCGGGGTCGGTGGCGTGGGCGTCGGCTCGGACGGCGTCGGCTCGGGGGTCGGCGTCGACGGCGAGGTCACCGTCACGTCCGCACCGCGGAACCGCAGGGCGGCGCCCCGCGGGAGGTCCTCGCCGCGATAGACGACCCGGACACGGCTGCCCGACCGCTCGGTGCGCAGCTGCGCCCCCAGCCAGGCCCAGTCGGTGACGGCGTCGCGGGAGCCGCTGAACGACTGCACGACGTCGCCGTCGCGCCCCACCTCCTGCAGGGTCAGGCGCACGGGGCGCGCGCCGCCCACCGTCGACACCTGGCTCGCGACGTGCACGAGCGACCCGGCCTCCAGGCGGTCGCCCGAGCGTCGGGAGGTGGCCGTGACCGTCCCGCTCCTGCTGGCGCGCACCTGGCAGACCCGGTCGGGCGCGTCGACCCCGGAGACCTGGGCGTTCGACGACGTCGTCCAGCCCAGTCCGCCGGAGCGGCAGCTGCTGTTCGGCACCCACTCGCCGGCGCGGCCCGGCGGCAGCACGGCGCTCACACGCACCGGCCGCACGAAGAAGCGTGCGTGCCCGCGCGTGCGGGTGTGCACCGGACGGACGGCGATCCGGCTGCCCTCGTGCGCGATGGTCAGGGTGGTGGAGACGGTGCGGTACCTCCAGCTGCCGGGCACGGCGTGCCCCGTGACGATGCGGGTCGCGCCCGACGTGCGTCGTTCGGTGACCCGCAGGGCCAGCCGGCCTCCCCGCAGTCCCGACGCCATCGGTGCCGTGACCGTGACCCGGGTGCCCGCGGGGAAGGCCAGCAGGCTGGAGCTGCTCTGCGCCGCGACGTCACGGGTGCGGCGTGAGTGGTTCTTGACGACGAGCGCACGGCGCGACGAGCGCTGCTGGACCGCGAGACGGGCACGGTCGCCGGGGTGCCAGGACGCGCGGCCCGCGGAGAAGTCGTGGTTGCGCAGGACCTGCGCCGTCGTGGGGGAGGTCGTGGCCGAGGCGGACGTCGTCGTGGCCGGCCCCGGGTCGAGGGAGCGTGCGGCTCCGCCGCCGAGGGCGGCCGAGGCCGGAGCGGCCATCGCGCCGACCACGAGCACCCCCGACAGGAGGTGGATGCCGATACGCGGCACCCACCTCCCGGGGGCGATGGTGCGTTCTCCCATGACGTGCCACCTTGGTGTTCTTCTCCCTGGCGCAGCACGCGGTCTCCCGTCCGCGACGCTGCTCGTGGGACGAACTCAACCACAGGTCGGGACTTTGGTCCTGATTTAAATTGAGAATCTTTGGGACAACGTCCCGAGGCGGGCCGGGACCCGTGCTCGACGGCCTTCGGGACACCCGCTCAGGTCGGCAGCAGACGGCCCACGAACGCCTCGAGCTGGGCGATGGTGCTGCAGGCGTGCATGGGGACCACCTGGGCGTACTCGGGTGCCACGGAGTCACCGAGGCCCCACCGGGTCGGGTGCTCGGGGTTCAGCCAGAACGTGCGACGGGCCCGGTCCGCCACCGCGGCGAGGGCGGGCAGCCCGAGGGGCTGGTTGTTGTTGCGGGCGTCGCCCAGGACCAGCACGCTCGTGCGCGGACCGACGGCGTCGAGGTGGTGCTCGGCGAAGTCCGCGAACGCCTCGCCGTAGTCGCTCGAGCCGTGCCAGGAGGTCACGCGCGCCTCCGCCGCGATGCGCTCCGCCAGGTCGCCCCCGTCCTTGACGATGTCGGTCACCTCCGCGGTGGCGTTCACGAAGGCGAACACGCGCACCTTGCTGAACTGGTCGCTCAGCGCACGGACGAGCAGCATCGTGAACGCCGAGAACCCTGCCACCGAGCCCGACACGTCGCACAGGAGCACGAGCTCCGGACGCCCCGGGTGCGGCCGGGCGTGGACGGGCACGATCGGGACGCCACCGGTCGACAACGCCTTGCGCATCGTCCGGCGGACGTCGATGCGTCCACGCTGCGACGCGCGTCGCCGGGCGGACAACCGCGTCGCGAGCCGACGTGACAGGGGCCCGACCGCCACCCGCAGCTCCTCGAGCTGCTGACGGTTCGCGCTCAGGAAGTCGACGTGCTCGCTCGTGCTCCGCACCGCGTGCCGCAGGATCGTGTCGCGCCCGCGCGACTCCGCCGTCCGACGCCGAGCCTCGGAGGCCACCATCTGGCGGAACGCCTCCACCAGCCGCCGGACCTCGTCACGCTCCAGACGGTCCGTGAACGGCGCGTCGGCGGCGTCCCCGCCGCCGGACTGCGCGGCAGGACCCTGCGGCCCGCCGGGTCCTCGACCCGACCCCGCCCCTGAGCCCCCCTGGCCCGACGCACCCTCGCCACCGGCGCCGCGCATGGCGAGGGCCCGGGCGATCGCCGTCTGCGGAGCCAGCCTGTCGAGGGTCTGGAACGCCGACCAGCCCGTGCTGCCGGTCCCGGGCGTCCCCACCGTGCCCAGCGCGTCGACGGCCAGCTCGGCGAGCTGCTCGAGCGTGCGCAGGTCACCCTCTGCGAGGGCCATGACCAGCAGGTCCCGCAGGTCCTCGGTGTCGAGCGGCCCGTCGTGCTCGGCGACGCTCGCCGACGCGCCCACGCCCGACGGGAAGAACAGGTCGAAGGTCATGTCGAAGACCTCTCGCTGACCACCGCGCCGCACCAGCGCGGCCGCCAGGCCCTCGCGCAGGAGCGCCCGGTCCTCGAGACCGAGCACGGTCGCCACCTGTCCGGCGTCGACGACCTCGCTGGTGCCCACCCGCATGCCCTTCGACCGCAGGGCGGTCGCGAACGCGACGAGCCGGCCGGCGAGGTCCTCGCCGACCGCAGCCGTCCCGCTGACGTCGTCCACGCGGCCGCTCAGACCTCGAGCGCGGCGCCGACGTCGAGCGTCTCGCGCGCCTTCTCGATGTCCTCGTGGTGCTTCAGCACGACACCGAGCGTCTGCTGCACGGCGTCGTCGTCGAGCCGGCCGCCGAGGGCGAGCAGCGTCTGCGCCCAGTCGATGGTCTCCGAGACGGAGGGCGTCTTGCGCAGCGGCATCGCGCGCAGGGCGTTCACCACCCGGACGAGCGACGCCGACACCGCGTCGTCGAGGCCCGGAGCCTTGAGCTCGACGATGCGCCGCTCCAGCTCGGGGTCGGGGAAGTCGACGTGCAGGAACAGGCAGCGTCGGCGCAGCGCCTCAGAGAGCTCGCGCGTGGCGTTCGAGGTGAGCACGACGAACGGGCGGCGGGTGGCGCGGATCGTGCCGAGCTCGGGCACCGTCACCTGGAAGTCGCCGAGCACCTCCAGCAGCAGCCCCTCGATCTCGACGTCGGCCTTGTCGGTCTCGTCGACGAGCAGCACGGTGGGCTCCGTCCGGCGGATCGCCGTCAGGAGCGGACGAGGGAGCAGGAACTCCTCGCTGAACACGTCGGTGCGGGCCTCGTCCCACGACTCGTCGCGGCCGGCGGTGATGCGCAGCAGCTGCTTCGCGTGGTTCCACTCGTACAGCGCCCGCGCCTCGTCGACACCCTCGTAGCACTGGAGCCGGACCAGCTCGGCGTCCTGCGAGGCCGCGACGGCACGGGCGAGGTCGGTCTTGCCCGTGCCCGCAGGCCCCTCGACGAGCAGCGGCTTGCCGAGCACCGAGGCCAGGTAGACGGTCGTGGCGATCGCGTCGGACGCGAGGTAGCCCTGCTGCGCCAGGCGGTCCTTGACGTCCTGCACCGAGCTGAAGTTGGTCGTGGCCATCGTGCCCCTTCCGGCGATCGTGCCTACCATCGTGCCGTGGGAGCTTTCGAGGTCGTCCGCGAGGTGCCGATGGAGCCCGCCGAGGTCTTCGCGCGGCTCACCGACTGGGAGCGTCACGGGGAGGCCGTGCCACTGACGCGGATCCGTCGGACGGAGTCCGGGTTCGTCGCCCGCACCGGCGTGGGGCCGCTCGGCTTCGACGACGTCATGGACGTCGTCGCCTGGGACCCGCCCCGCTCGTGCCGCATCGAGAAGCGCGGTCGGGTCGTGAAGGGTTGGGCCGAGGTGCACGTGGAGCCCACGCCGCACGGGTCGCGCGTGGTGTGGCGCGAGGTCGCGCACACGGTGGGCGTCCCACGCTTCGCGGCACGCCTGGAGGAGGCCGCAGGTCGCCGGCTGTTCGGCCGCGTGGTCGACCACCTGCTGCGCACCTAGACTGCCCGCATGGGCACCAGCGAGCAGTCGTACACCGCCGAGGCCGAGGCCCTGGAGATCTGCCGTGACCTGATCCGGCTCGACACCTCCAACTACGGCGACGGCAAGGGACCGGGCGAGCGCAAGGCGGCCGAGCACGTCGCGGCCCTGCTGGCCGAGGTCGGCATCGAGTCCGAGATCGTCGAGGCCGCTCCGGGTCGGGCGAGCGTCGTCGCCCGCTGGGGCGACCAGACCTCCAGCCGCGACGGCCTGCTCGTGCACGGCCACCTCGACGTCGTCCCGGCGCAGGCTGCGGACTGGACGGTCGACCCGTTCGCCGGCGAGGTCGCGGACGGGTACCTGTGGGGCCGCGGCGCGGTCGACATGAAGGACTTCGACGCCATGCTGCTGTCGGTCGTGCGCGCCCGTCAGCGGGCCGGCGCCGTGCCGGAGCGTCCCGTCACGCTCGTGTTCACCTCCGACGAGGAGGCCGGTGGGCGCGAGGGCGCCCACTGGCTCGTCGAGCACCGTCCCGACCTGTTCGAGGGCTGCACCGAGGCGATCGGCGAGGTCGGTGGCTTCTCCCTCGAGGTCGGGGGACAGCGGCTGTACCTGATCGAGTCCGGCGAGAAGGGCATCAGCTGGATGCGCCTGCGGGCCCGTGGCACGGCCGGGCACGGCTCGATGCGACAGAGCGACAACGCGATCACGCACCTGGCGCAGGCGCTCGCGGCCATCGGCGAGCACACCTGGCCGGCGACGCCGGGACCGTCGATGCAGCTCCTGCTGGCGAAGATCGCCGAGCTCACCGGCGACGACGCGCAGGACCCCGACGCGCTCCTCGAGCACGTCGGCCCGGCGATCCGCATGCTCGGTGCCGGCCTGCGCAACTCGACCAACGCGACCATGCTCGAGGCGGGCTACAAGCACAACGTCGTGCCGGGGGAGGCGGTCGCCTACGTCGACGGCCGCTACCTGCCGGGACACACCGACTCCTTCCTGCCCGCCGTGCAGGAGATCGTCGGCGACCGCGTCGACGTGGAGCCCTACATCGTCGACCGGGCGCTGGAGTACCCGTTCCGCGGCGACCTCGTCGACGCGATGACGGTGGCCCTGCACGCCGAGGACCCGGACGCGCACGTCGCGCCCTACCTGATGTCCGGCGGGACGGACGCCAAGGCGTGGGACAAGCTCGGCATCACGTCCTACGGGTTCACGCCGCTGCGCCTGCCCGGCGACCTCGACTTCACGGCACTGTTCCACGGCGTCGACGAGCGCGTGCCGGTCGACGCCCTGGAGTTCGGGGCACGGGTCTTCGACCGGTTCCTCGACCTCGCCTGAGGCCGCGATCCCAGCGAAAGATCGTCTAGAGCGTCGCGCGGACGCGGATGATCTTTCGTCGCAGTCGGACGGTGCGGTGGCCCGAGCGGTCCTTGCGGAGCCGGTCGATCTCCCAGCCCTGGAACTCCGCCGCGTCGGTCAGGAGCCGGCAGACGGCGTTGCGCGACTGCGTCCGCGGGATCGAGAAGTCCCAGAACTCGTACTCCACGGCACCTCGTCGCATGCTCACCTCTCGTCCTCCCAGGCGTGGGGCGCGGACACGTCGTCCAGCGCCGCGATGATCTCCGTCGGCAGCTCGAGCGCGTCCGACCCCAGGGCGGTGCGCAGCTGCGCGGTGGTGCGCGCGCCGACCAGCGTGGAGGCCACGGTCGGTCGGTCGCGGACCCAGGCGAGCGCCACGTGGGCCGGTGCGGCGTCGAGTCCCTCCGCGGCCCGGACGACGGCGTCGACGACAGGCGCCAGGTCGGGGCCGAGGTACGGGGCGACGAAGCCGCTCCACTGGCTGGAGGCCGCCCGCGAGTCCGCGGGGGTGCCGGTGCGGTACTTCCCGGTCAGCACGCCGCGCGCGAGCGGGGACCACGCGAGGTGGCCGAGCCCCAGGTGCTCGGCCGCGGGGACGAGCTCCTCCTCGACGGTGCGGTTGAGCAGCGAGTACTCGACCTGGTGGGCGACGAGCAGCGGTCCGAGCGTGCGCGCCGCCGTCGCCGCCGCCAGGCCCACCTGCCAGCCGGCGAAGTTGGACAGGCCGACGTAGCGGACACGGCCGGTCGTCACGGCGTGCTCGAGGGCAGACAACGTCTCCTCCCATGGCGTCAGCGGGTCCCAGGCGTGGAGCTGCCAGAGGTCGAGGTGGTCGGTGCGCAGCGCGCGCAGCGACGCGTCGAGCTGGGCGAGCAGGTGGCCGCGGGAGGCGTCGGTGACCGCGTGGCCCCGCCGGAACCCGACGACGCCCTTGCCGGCCAGCACGACCTGGTCGCGGACCCCGCGCTTGGCGACCAGGTCGCCGACCAACGCCTCGGCCCGGCCCTCGCCGTAGACGGGAGCGGTGTCGATGAGCGTGCCGCCGGCGTCGAGGAACGCGTCGAGCTGCTCCTCGGCCTCGACCTCGTCGACCTGGGAGCCGAAGGTCATGGTGCCGAGCCCCAGCCGCGAGACCCGCAGCCCCGAGTGACCGACCTGACGCTCCTGCATGCCAGCACCCTAGACCGCAGGTCCACACCGGAGGTCTAGGCTCGCAGGGTGGATGTCCTGCGATCTGTCGTGCTCGGCCTCGTCCAGGGGCTGACGGAGTTCCTGCCCATCTCCAGCAGCGCGCACCTCGCGATCGTGCCGCGCTTCCTCGGGTGGGACGACCCGGGCGCGGCGTACACGGCCGTCGTCCAGATCGGCACCGAGCTGGCGGTGGTCCTGTACTTCTGGAAGGACATCTGGCGGATCGGCACCGGGTGGCTGCGAGGCCTCGTCTCGTCGGACGCCCGCGCGCTGCCCGAGTGGCGCATGGGCTGGTTCGTCATCGTCGGCTCGATGCCGATCGTGCTGCTCGGGCTCGCGCTGGAGAGCCTGATCGACCGGCAGTTCCGCAACCTATGGGTTATCGCCACGATGCTGATCGTGCTCGGCGTCGTGCTGGGCGTCGCGGAGCGTGTGGGACGGCGGACCCGACCGATCGAGCAGCTCACCTGGACCCACGCGGTGGCCCTGGGCCTCGCGCAGGCGGCCGCGGTGGTCCCGGGGGTCTCCCGGTCGGGCGCGACGATCAGCATGGGTCTGCTGCTGGGCTACGAGCGCGCAGCGGCCACCCGCTTCGCCTTCCTGCTCGCCATCCCCGCGGTGGTGGGAGCCGGTCTCTACAAGCTCAAGGACGTGCCGGGCGGCGAGAACGCCTACGGCTGGGGGCCGACGCTGATCGGCACCGTCGTCTCTTTCGTGGTGGGCCTCGCCGTCATCCACTGGCTCCTGCAGTACGTGAGCAAGCACTCGTACGCGCCGTTCGTCGTCTATCGCATCGCGCTCGGCACGCTGGTGCTCGCGCTCCTGGCGTTCGGGGTCATCGGCGCAGGCGTCTCGGCGTCGGTCTAGCGGCTGCGACCTCCCAGACGTCGTCCTAGGGTCGGGACATGGCCCGTCCCACCGCGCTCGTCACCGGAGCCACGCGAGGCATCGGCCGCGCCGTGGCCGAGGACCTCGCCCGCACGCACGACGTCGTCCTCGTCGGACGCGACGTCCAGGAGCTCGACGCGGTCGCGTCCGGTCTGGAGGGCTCCAGCGTCCTGGCGCTCGACGTCGCCGACGCCGCCGCGGTCGACGCGGCGTCGTTGCCGGAGCGCCTCGACGTGCTCGTGCACGCGGCCGGCGTGGCGGTGAACGGCACGGTCGGCGAGGTGACGCGCGACGACTGGCGCTCGGTGTTCGAGGTCAACGTCTTCGGCGTCGCCGACCTGACGTCTCGGCTGCTGCCCACGTTGCGCGACGGGGGAGCGACGGTCGTGCTCGTGAACTCGGGCGCCGGGTTGTTCTCGACGCCCGGCAACGCGGTGTACTCGGGCAGCAAGTTCGCGCTGCGCACCTTCGCCGACTGCCTGCGCGAGGAGGAGCGTGAGCACGGCGTGCGCGTCGTGTCCGTGCACCCGGGCATCGTCGACACGGCGATGGGCCGTCAGGTGCTGGAGCGCGGCGACGGCGGTCACCCGGAGCGGATGATCCAGCCGGCCACCATCGCCGCAGCGGTGCGCGTCGCCGTCGACGCCCCGCCCGAGGCGCAGTTCGAGACCATCTCCGTCCGCCCGACGCTGGACCCGAAGGGCGACTGAGGACGTGCACCTTCGATAGCGTGCGGCGCATGCGACGGCGACGCGACGAGTGGGCGGTCGAGACCGCCGGGCTCTCCGACGACGCGCGAGCCGATATCGTCAGGGCCGTCCTACGCGTCGTCCGGCCGATGGCCGACCGCTTCCAGACCGACGTCCCCTGGGACGTCGCACGCGGCTGGCCGGTCGCCGTACGGGACGCGGCCCAGGTGCTGTCGCCGGAGTCCCGCGGCTACGCCTGCACGGGGTGGCGGGACGCCAGGGACGCCACCCAGTGGGAGGCCTACGAGCTCCTCGCGCCCTTCGCGTACTCCTCCGACGTCTGGGACGCGCGGAGCGTGGAGCTGGCCTCGGTGTGCGACGAGGGGACCTCCGTCACCGTCCGGGCGGCCGGCGACCTGCACGAGCAGCTGCTCGCCTCGCTGGGCCCCCTCACGCCTCCCGGGTCTCACGTCCTGCGGCCTCGGTGACGGTCCCTGCTGCGGGAGCCGGCGTCACGTCGTCACGATGCGCGCCCTGTCGGGGCCGCTCTACAGCCACCCCGACCGCTTGAAGCGCCAGTAGATGTAGAGGCAGAGGCTGCCGATCACGGCCAGGCACAGCGGGTAGCCGAGGTGCCACGAGAGCTCCGGCATGTAGCGGAAGTTCATGCCGTAGATGCCGGCGATCGCGGTGGGGACGGCGAAGATCGTCGCGCCGGCGGTCAGCTTGCGCATGTCCTCGTTCTGCTGGACCGACAGCTGGGCGAGGTGCGCGTTCAGCGCATTGTCGAGGAGGTGGTCGATGGCGTCGATCGCCTCGGCCGCCCGGGCGAGGTGGTCGGCGATGTCGCGGAAGTAGGGGCGCGCCTCCTCGGGGACCGCGACCGTTGCGAAGCGATGGACCGGCTCGCGCAGCGGCAGCACCGCGCGCCGGAA
Organism: Aeromicrobium sp. CnD17-E; assembly: GCF_024124745.1. GTDB lineage: Bacteria > Actinomycetota > Actinomycetes > Propionibacteriales > Nocardioidaceae > Aeromicrobium. The sequence continues at coordinate 1,187 of NZ_JAMXRU010000039.1, read as the reverse complement.
CTCCAACGTCTCGCGCTTGAGCCGGTAGATGCGCGTCGAGTCGCTGGTGCGCTCGGTGGAGAAGACCGACGTCTCGACCTCCTCCACGTCCTGCTCCAGCTCGCGTGCGACGTCCTCGTAGTGGTCGACGATCGTGTCGATCACGGCGTGGAAGGCTGCCGTGGGCCCGTGCGACATCGCGCCGTCGACCGACTCGGCGCGTCGACGGGCCTCGCGCAGCGACTCGCCGCCGTGGCGGACCGTCAGCAGGAACCTCTCGCCCAGGAAGACGTTGACCTCGTGCGTGCGGATGTCGTCGTCGCTGTACGTCACGCTGCGCAGCGAGGCGAACAAGTGGTCGGAGTACCGCTCGACCTTCGGCCGCTGGTGCGCCTCCAGCGCGTCCTCGACCGCCAACGGGTGCAGCGAGAGTGCCGACGCGACCCGGGACAGCTCGTCGACGCGCGGGTTCGCCATGCCGATCCAGATGAACTCGTGGTCCTCCAGGGCGTCGAGCGCCTCGCGGAGCGACTGCTCATCGTGGGCGGTGTCCTGGCGGACGCCGTCGCGGTAGGTGGCGCAGTCGACGATCACGCACACATTCTGGACCACCCACGGTCCCCGCACGCGCGACGCGCCCCGCGGTGGTCACCGCGGGGCGCGTGGCCGTCCCGTCGTCCAGCGCCGGCGTCGGGTCAGCGCTGGTACCGCGGGGGCTCCTGGGGGCGTTGCCGGCCGATCTCGCCGCCCTGGCGCCCGCCGAACGGACGACCGTGGTCGGCGAACTCGTCGCGCACGTAGGTCAGTCGCCACGGCCCGACCTCGATCCGCGCGCCCGTGCGCAACGTCTGCACCGGGAGCTCACGACCGTTCACGAACGTCGGGGTCGCCCGCCCCCGCGCGCCGATCACGTACTCGTCGTCGTCCGTGCGCGTGACGACGGCCTGCAGCTCGCTCGTGTCGTCGAGCACGAGGTCGCAGCCCTCGCCGGCGCCGATCGACGTCTCCCCGAGGGCGAGGTGATGCACCCGCACCTCGCGCGCCATCGCGGGGACGCGCGTGTCGGAGAGGTAGAGGCGGGGGTGGCCGCCGCCGTACGGGTCGTGGGTGGTCGTCACCCGACGTCGTGCCCACGGCGCGGTGGGCAGGTCCGGCCAGGCGACCGGCGGCGGCACGTCGAGCGCGTCGCCGCCGCTCGTCAGGGCGCG
>NZ_JAMXRU010000038.1 GCF_024124745.1 Aeromicrobium sp. CnD17-E | reverse complement strand
CACCCTGGAGCCCTGCGCCCACACCGGTCGCACCGGCCCCTGCGTCGACGCGCTGCTCGCGGCAGGGGTCGCTCGCGTGGTGCACGGCCAGTCCGACCCGAACCCGGAGGCCGCGGGCGGCGCCGAGCGGCTGCGCGCGGCCGGTGTCGACGTCGAGGGCGGGGTCCTGGAGGAGGAGGCCGCCGCGCTCAACGTCGAGTGGACCTTCGCCGTCACGCACGGACGTCCGTTCGTGACCTGGAAGTACGCGGCCACGATGGACGGTCTCAGCGCGGCACCGGACGGCTCGAGCAAGTGGATCACGTCGGCCGAGGCCCGTCGTGACGTCCAGCGCTTCCGGGCGGAGGCCGACGCGATCATGGCCGGCACCGGCGCGGTGCTGGCCGACGACCCACGCCTGACGGTGCGCGACGCCGACGACCTGCCCCTGCCGTACGCGCAGCAGCCGCTGCGCGTGGTGGTGGGGGAGTCGCGCATCCCCTTCTACTACCGCGTCTTCGACCGGGTCGCGCCGACGCTGCTGGTGCAGACCCGCGAGCCGCAGGAGGTGCTCGCGAAGATGGTCGAGAACGGCGTGCACCACGTGTGGCTGGAGGGCGGCCCCCGGCTGGCCGGCGGCTTCTGGAACGCCGGGCTGGTCGACCGCGTCATCGGCTACATCGCCCCGGCGATGCTGGGCTCGGGACGGGCCGCGCTGGAGGGCGAGGCCGCGACGCTCGCCGACCTGCGGCCGATCGACCTCGACGACGTCGCGCGGATCGGACCCGACATCCGCATCATCGGCACGCCCGGGCGTGCCCCGCGGGAGGAGATGCCCTGATGTTCACCGGACTCGTGGAGGAGAAGGGCGTCGTGACCGCGGTCGAGACGCTCGACGACGCGGTACGGCTCTCCGTGCGCGGACCGCTCGTCACGAGCGACGCGACCCATGGAGCGTCGATCTCGGTCAACGGCTGCTGCCTGACCGTCACGGACCTGGCGGCGCAGGACGGCGACGTCTTCAGCGCCGACGTCATGGCCGAGTCGCTCGACAAGACGTCGCTCGGCGACCTCGCGCCCGGGGCCGAGGTCAACCTCGAGCGCGCGATGGCGGCGGGCGGTCGCATGGGCGGCCACGTCGTGCAGGGGCACGTCGACGGCACGGGCGCGCTGATCGACCGCACCCCGAGCGAGCACTGGGAGGTGCTGCGCTTCTCGCTGCCCGCCGACCTCGCGCGCTACCTCGTGCCCAAGGGCTCGATCACGGTCCAGGGCGTCTCGCTCACGGTCGTCGAGGTCACCGATCCCCAGGACCCCGCTCCCTGGTTCTCGGTGTCCCTCATCCCCACCACCCTCGCGGACACGACCCTCGGCACCCTCGCCCCCGGCGACCGGGTGAACCTCGAGGTCGACGTCCTCGCCAAGTACGTGGAGCGGCTGCTCGCCGCCCGCCTCCCGAAGGAGAACCCCGCATGAGCACCTACGCCGACGCCGACGGCGACACCGTCCGGCTCGACAGCATCGAGCGCGCGATCGCCGACATCCGCGACGGCAAGGCCGTCGTCGTGGTCGACGACCCGGGCCGCGAGAACGAGGGCGACATCATCTTCGCCGCGAGCAAGGCGACACCGGAGCTGATGGGCTTCCTCATCCGGCACTCCAGCGGCTACGTGTGCGCGCCGGCGCCGGGCGCGGTCCTGGACCGGCTCGGCATCCCGCTCATGACGCCGCACAACCGCGAGCTCATGCGCACGGCCTACACGATCTCCGTCGACGCGCGCGACGGCATCACGACCGGCATCTCGGCCGCCGACCGGGCACGGACCGTCCGGGTCCTGGCGGACTCGGCGACCGAGTCCTTCGAGCTCGTCATGCCGGGTCACGTGCTGCCGCTGCGCGCGAAGGACGGCGGCGTGCTGGCCCGTGCCGGGCACACGGAGGCTGCCGTCGACCTCACCCGCCTGGCGGGCCTCACGCCGGTCGGCGTCATCGGCGAGGTGGTGCACGACGACGGCGAGCTGATGCGCGCCCCCGCGCTGCGGGCGTTCGCCGACGAGCACGACCTCGCCCTCGTCTCGATCGAGGACCTGCAGGTGCACCTGCGCCTGCACGAGTCGCAGGTCGAGCGGCTCGCGGAGACCTCGCTGCCGACCGAGTTCGGCGCGTTCCGGGCGCTCGGATACCGCGACCGCATCGACGGTGCGGAGCACGTCGCGCTCGTGCACGGCGACGTCGACGCGGCCTCCGCCGACGGCCAGGGGGTGCTGGTGCGGCTGCACTCGGAGTGCCTGACCGGTGACGTCTTCGGCTCGCGACGCTGCGACTGCGGTCCGCAGCTGCAGGCGTCGATGGCCAAGATCAAGGCCGAGGGCGCCGGTGTCGTCGTCTACCTGCGCGGGCACGAGGGCCGGGGGATCGGCCTGCTGCACAAGCTGCAGGCGTACGCGCTGCAGGACGCCGGCAGCGACACGGTCGACGCCAACCTCGCACTCGGCTTCGGCGAGGACGAGCGCGACTACGCCGCGGGGGCGCAGATGCTGCGCGACCTCGGCCTGCGCTCGGTGCGGCTGCTGACCAACAACCCCGACAAGGCCACGCAGCTCGAGGCCTACGGCGTCAAGGTCGCCGAGCGGGTGCCGATCCAGATCGAGCCGACGCCCGAGAACATCCAGTACCTGCGCACGAAGGCCGAGCGCATGGGCCACGACCTGCCCGACCTCGGCCTCGGCGACACCACGGAGGACGAGTCATGAGCGGACACGGAGCACCCACCCTGAAGGTCGAGGCCGCGGGCGCGCGCGTCGCGATCGTCGCGTCGAGCTGGCACGACCAGGTCATGGACGGTCTGGTCGCGGGCGCCCAGCGCGCCCTCGCCGACGCCGGCGTCACCGACGTGACGCTGCTGCGTGCGGCCGGGTCCTTCGAGCTGCCCCTCGTGTCGCAGGGCTGCGCGGTAGCCGGCTTCGACGCCGTGGTCGCGCTGGGCGTCATCATCCGTGGCGGGACGCCGCACTTCGAGTACGTGTCGGCCGCGGCCACCGACGGCCTCGCGCGGGTCGCGCTCGACACCGGCGTGCCCGTGGGGTTCGGGCTGCTGACGTGCGACACCGAGGAGCAGGCGCTCGACCGTGCCGGTCTCGAGGGAAGCGCCGAGGACAAGGGGCGGGAGGCCGCCGAGGCCGCTCTGTCGACCTGGGCGACCCTCCGCGGTCTCGCGTCCCTAGACTGAGGTCACCATGAAGACCTTCGAGGACCTGTTCGCCGAGCTCGCCGCCAAGGCGCAGGCCCGGCCCGAGGGCTCGCGCACCGTGGCCGAGCTCGACGCCGGCGTGCACGCCATCGGCAAGAAGCTCGTCGAGGAGGCCGCCGAGTCGTGGATGGCCGCCGAGCACGAGGGCCGCGAGCGGACCGCCGAGGAGCTCAGCCAGCTGCTGTACCACGCGCAGGTGATGATGATCGCCGCCGGCATCACGCTCGACGACGTCTACGCGCATCTGTGACGACAGCGGAGCCTGACCTCCTGGGCCGCGCCGCTGTCGTCGACGGCAGCCGACTGCCGGGCCCGCACCCCATCGTCAGAAGGACCCCACCATGCTGAGAGTGGCCGTGCCCAACAAGGGCGCCCTGTCCGAGGCCGCCAGCCAGATCCTCGCCGAGGCCGGGTACCGGCAGCGGCGCAACGCGAAGGACCTCGTCCTCGTCGACGCCGAGAACGACGTCGAGTTCTTCTACCTCCGCCCGCGCGACATCGCCGTGTACGTGGGGGAGGGGACGCTCGACGTCGGCATCACCGGCCGCGACCTGCTGCTCGACTCCGCCGCCTCGGCGGCGGAGCAGGTCGGGCTCGGCTTCGGCCGGTCGACCTTCCGCTTCGCCGCCCCCACGGGCACGATGCGGACCATCGACGAGCTCGAGGGCAAGCGCATCGCCACGTCCTACCCCGTGATCGTCCAGGACTACCTGCGCGGACGCGGCGTGAGCGCCTCGGTCGTGCGCCTGGACGGAGCGGTCGAGTCGTCGATCCGGCTCGGCGTCGCCGACGCCATCGCCGACGTCGTCGAGACGGGCAGCACCCTGCGCCAGGCCGACCTCGCCGTGTTCGGCGACCCGATCCTGTCGTCGGAGGCCGTGCTGATCACCCGTGCCGGGGCCGAGCAGCCCGCCGGCTACGAGGTGTTCAAGCGTCGCCTCGACAGCGTCCTCGTCGCGCGCACGTACGTGATGATGGACTACGACATCCGCGTCGAGCACGTGGAGCGCGCCGTCGAGCTGACCCCGGGCATCGAGTCGCCGACGGTGTCACCACTTCATCGCGAGGGGTGGGTCGCCGTGCGCTCGATGGTGCCGCGCGACGCCGCCCAGAAGATCATGGACAGCCTGTACGGCCTCGGCGCCCGCGGCATCCTCGTCACGGACATCCTCGCGTGCCGGGTGTGAGGACGACCTACCGCCCGGGCGGCACCCGGTACGTCGCGTACGGGTCGTGCGTGGCGCTCGTGGCGATGAGCGTGGCCGTGACCCTGGCCCTGCCGCAGGACATCCGCGCGCAGGTGACGCTGTCGCAGGCGCTCACGCTGTACGGCTCGATCGCCGTGTTCCTCGTGATCCTGCACGGCATCGGACGCAGCCGGGTGACGGTGGGCGACGACGAGCTCGAGGTCGTCAACGGCTTCCGCACCCACCACGTGCCGTGGTCGCGGGTCCGAGGCTTCGCGTTCGGCGAGGGCGCACCGTGGCCGACGCTGGTGACCGTCGACGACGATCGGCTCATGCTGTTCGCGCTGCAGGGTTCCAGCGGTCACGGTCGGGTGCGGGACGCCGTCGACGACCTCGTGCGGCGCGTCCCGTGACGGGCCGTTCGCTCGCCGAGCCGGCGTTCCCCGACGACGACGGCCGGCTCGACCCTCGCCTCGGTGCGGTGCTCGGCGACACCACGGCGGTCCTCTCGCTGCTCGGCCAGGTGCGGGTCTTCGTCCCGATCGTGGCGACCCTCGGGGAGGCGAGCCGCGCCGCCGGGCCGGAGGCGCTCGTGTCGGGCGACAAGGACGCCGACATGGCGGCGGTGCTCATGACCGGTCGCGACGGACGCCAGGCGCTGCTCACCTTCACCAGCCTCGACGCGATGGCGCGCTGGAACCCGCAGGCTCGTCCGGTGCCCGTGTGGGGGCAGGCGGCCGCCGTGGCCGCCCTCTCCGAGGGCGCCGCAGCCATCCTGCTCGACCTCGGGTCGCCGCACTTCCAGGTGGTCGAGACCGACGACCTGCGCCACGTCGCGGCCGGCGACCGGCTCGTCGCCACCGACGCCGGCCACGCCTGGGTCACGGGGAGCTGACGGGCGGCCTGCCTCGGCGGGCCGGACCTCAGGCGGTCTCGGCCGCCCGCACCCCGGCGAGGGGGACGGTCACGTGCACGGCGGCGTCGTGACGCTCGACGCGGGCGACGAACCCAGCGGCCCCGACGGCCCGGAGCAGGGTGTCGTTGGAGCCCGCGGAGACGAACGTCAGTCGCTCGGCGCCGTCGGACTTCGCGTGCCGGGCGGCCTGCTTGACGAGCAGGGTGCCGAAGCCGCGACCCTGCCACGCGTCCTCGACGAGCAGCTGGAAGACGTGGTCGTCGGGACGGCCCTCCAGCACGCCCCTCTCGAGGACACCGTGGCCCACGAGGTCGAGGCCGACCTGCACGACCAGGGCGATCCCGTGCTCCGGCGTCACGAGGCGGCGCGCCATGCGGGTCGTCATCGGCATCCGCAGGGGGACCTGGTAGCGCGTGTAGAGGGTGTCGACGCTGCACCTCTCGTGCAGGGCCGACACGGCCTCGATGTCGGCGAGCCCGGCCACCCGCACCAGCGGGACCGGGTGACGCGGCGACGGCGCGATGAGCGGGACGTCGACGCCCGCGTCGCTGACGAGCGACAGCAGGGCTTGCGCCCGCGCGCGCTCGACCGCCGTGAAGGGCACCGCGCGGCTGACCCTGAGCGTCGTGCCGTTGCGCCGTCGCAGGTCGAGCACGTCGTGCCCGGCGTAGTCGGCGACGTCGGGCGGGGCGATGGCGAGCAGCTCACCCAGCACCTCCTCGACGTCGCGGCCTCCCTCCAGCACCTCGTGGACGGCGTCGAGGTAGCGCGTCGGCGCGTCGAGGTGCGCGTCGCCGTCGGCGCGCGTCACCGACACCTCGGAGCCACCCGCCTCGGTGAACAGCCCCGCGAGCGCCAGCTCGGTCCAGCCGTCGTCGCCCTCGACGACGAACTCGTCGGTCACCGTCGGCCGGGTCGAGAACACCTGCATCGCGACGATGTTCACGTCCGCGTCGCCGCAGGCCTGCGCCACCCGACCGAGCAGCCCCGGCCTGTCCGGGAACGTCGCCCGCACCCTCCACCTCATGTCCGCACCTCCTGGTGCCAGGATGGCGGTGCGCTGTTGCTCGTCCGGGTCCGCCGTGTTTCGCGGGGATGACGCCGGATGGTGGCGCGACTCAGCGCGCCGTTTTCGTTCCGCGGGGCTCGCCTGCTATCCTGGTGACGAAGTGGAGGCCCACCTCCCACCTGCTCGGTCCGCGGATCGAGGGGTACCTCGGCCGGTACGCCCGGTCGAGCGACGCCGTCCGGTACGCGCCGGCGGCGTGCATCGGTGGCCTCCGTCCTGAGGGACGGGGGCCATTGTCGTGGGCCTCCTGGACACAGACCACAGGAGGATCCATCAGCACAGAGCTGCGCGTCAACGACCGCATCCGCGTACCCGAGGTCCGTCTCGTCGGACCCGGAGGCGAGCAGGTCGGCATCGTGCGCATCGAGGACGCCCTGCGCCTCGCCGCCGAGTCCGACCTCGACCTCGTCGAGGTCGCCCCGACGGCCCGCCCCCCGGTGTGCCGCCTCATGGACTACGGCAAGTTCAAGTACGAGGCCGCCCAGAAGGCACGCGAGTCACGACGCAACCAGACGAACACCATCATCAAGGAGATGAAGCTCCGCCCCAAGATCGACCAGCACGACTACGACACCAAGAAGGGTCACGTCGTGCGGTTCCTGAAGGCGGGCGACAAGGTCAAGATCACGATCATGTTCCGCGGTCGTGAGCAGCACCGTCCCGAGCTCGGGTACCGGCTGCTCCAGAAGCTGGGCGAGGACGTGTCGGACCTGGGAGTCGTCGAGGCGCACCCGCGCCAGGACGGCCGCAACATGACGATGGTGCTCGCACCGCTGAAGAAGAAGTCCGAGGCCCAGGCCGAGGTCGCCGCCGAGAAGGCGAAGACCACGGCCGAGCGGACCGCGGAGCGCGAGGCCGAGGCAGCCGCCGAGAAGGCGCGCCGCGAGGCCCAGCAGAAGACCGCGACGCCCAAGAAGGCCCGGCGTCGCTCCGAGAACCTCGACCCAGACATGGAGGCATGAGATGCCGAAGTTCAAGCCCCACTCGGGCATGAAGAAGCGCGTCAAGATCACTGGCAAGGGCAAGCTCCGCCGCGAGCAGACCAACCGCCGTCACCTCTTGGAGTACAAGTCCAGCACGCGGACCCGTCGCCTCGCCGGCACGACCGACGTGTCGAAGGCGGACACCAAGAAGGTCAAGAAGCTGCTCGGTCTCTGACCGCACCCCACCCGAAGGAGAACCGACATGGCACGCGTCAAGCGTTCCGTCAACGCGCAGAAGAAGCGCCGCGAGACCCTCGAGCGGGCGTCCGGCTACCGTGGCCAGCGCTCGCGTCTGTACCGCAAGGCCAAGGAGCAGGTCACTCACTCCCTGGTCTACAACTACCGTGACCGCAAGGCCAAGAAGGGCGACTTCCGTCGTCTCTGGATCCAGCGCATCAACGCTGCGGTCCGCGCCGAGGGCATCACGTACAACCGCTTCATCCAGGGCCTCAAGGCCGCGGGTGTCGAGGTCGACCGCAAGATGCTGGCCGAGCTGGCCGTCAACGAGCCCGCCGCGTTCAGCGCGCTCGTCCAGGTCGCGAAGGACAACCTTCCGGCCGACGTGAACGCGCCCAAGGAAGACGCGACGGCCTGACCGCCTTCGCCTCCACGCCCGTGGCGAGCCCCGAGCCGACCCTGACCACCCGTACCGGGCGGGTCAGACGTGCTCGACGGCTCGCCACGCGGCGTTTCCGGGCCGAGACCGGCCAGTTCCTCGCCGAGGGGCCGCAGGCCGTGCGCGAGGCGCTCGCCCTGGCGGGCGTCACGCACGAGGTCTTCGCCACCGCTGCAGCGACCGATCGTCACGCCGCCCTGCACGACGCCGCCCTCGACGGCGAGGTGCCGTGGAGCGTCGTCGACGACGACGTCCTCGCCGAGATCGCCGACGCGACCACCCCGCAGGGCGTCGTCGCCGTCTGCGACACCGTCGTGCGTGGTCTCGACGCGCTGCCCTCCGCGCCCCGGCTCGTCGTGGTCTGCCACGACATGCGCGACCCCGGCAACGCCGGTGCGGTGCTGCGCTGCGCCGACGCCGCGGGCGCCGACGCCGTCGTGCTGTCGGCCGACAGCGTCGACCCCACGAACCCGAAGGCGGTCCGGGCCAGCGCCGGCAGCCTGTTCCACCTGCCGGTGGTCGTCGAGCGCGACCACGACCTGGTCCTCGCCGCGCTCCGTGAGCGCGGCCTGCAGGTGCTCGCGACCGACGGCGAGGCCGACCTCGACCTCTTCGACGCCGAGCGCGCGACGTCGCCCGTCGACCTCGCCGCACCGACCGCGTGGGTCATGGGCAACGAGGCACAGGGGCTGTCGCCGCAGGTGCGCGACGCGGCGGACCTCGCCGTGGCGGTGCCGATCCTCGGACAGGCGGAGAGCCTCAACCTCGCCACCGCGGCCGCGGTGTGTCTCTACGCCAGCGCCCGGGCACAGGGGGCACGATGAGCAGCGTGCAGCAGGTGATCCTCCAGGCGTGCCTCAACGGCTCGCGCGACGTCGACGAGCACCCCGCCGTCCCGGTGACGGCGTCCGCGTGCGCCGAGGACGCCCGCGCTGCGGTCGAGGCCGGGGCGCAGGACCTCCACGTGCACCCGCGCACCGACGACGGGCGCGACAGCCTGGCACCGGCCGACGTGGCGCGCTGGGTGGAGGCGGTCCGCGAGGCCGTCGACGTCCCGGTCGGCGTCACCACCGGGGCGTGGGCCTGGACCGGTGGCGGCACGCCCATCCGCGCGGTCGGCACCTGGACGACGCTGCCCGACCACGCGTCGGTGAACTGGCACGAGCGCGGCGCCACCGACCTCGCGACGGCCCTGCACGAGCGTGGGGTGGCCGTGAACGCCGGGCTGTGGACCGAGGACGCCGCGCAGGCGTGGCTCGACTCGTCGTGGCCCGAGCGGACCGCGCTCGTCCTGCTCGAGCTCGCCGACGCACCCGACCAGGAGGAGACGGCAGAACGTCTGCTCGAGCTCGTCCGCCCCACCGGTCTCCCCGTGCTGCTGCACGGCGAGGGCCGGTCGACGTGGCCCATGCTCGAGCTGGCGGTGGCCCACGGCGTGTCGACGCGCATCGGCCTCGAGGACGTCGTCGAGGGACCCGACGGAGGAGCCGTCGACGACAACGCCGAGCTCGTGCGGATCGCGGTGGGCCGGGGTGCTCGTCGCGTCTAGTCCTTTGGTACTAGATTCCTCGCCATGGACCTCGACGACTTCCCCGACGGCGTGGTCATCGCCGGGGCCGACGGCGTCGTCGAGTACGTCAACGAACGCATCGAGCGCATGGCGCGTGCGGCGCCCGGGGAGATGCTCGGCATGCACCTGTCCGACGCGATGCCCTTCGACGACCTGAACGGCAACAGCTGGTACGACTCGACCCGCCCGTACGAGGGTCTCAACATCCGCAACCGCCTGTCGGAGCAGTCCTGGTACTCGCCGCGGGGGAGCGAGTACCTCGTGACCGCCCGCCTGGTGCGGGACCGTCCCGGTGGCGCCGTCGTGCGCGTCGTCGCGAGCGTGCGCAACGCGAAGGTGCGCAACCAGCGCGACCGCGAGCGCTCCGACCTCGTCGCCACCGTGGCCCACGAGCTGCGCTCGCCGCTCACGGGCATCAAGGGGTTCACCTCGACCCTGCTGTCGAAGTGGGACCGCTTCTCCGAGGAGCAGCGCCAGTTCATGCTCGAGACCGTCGACTCCGACGCCGACCGGCTCAGCCGCCTGATCACCGAGCTGCTCGACGCGGCTCGCATCGACGCCGGACGACTGACCCTGCGGCGAGGGCCGGTCAAGCTCGACGAGGTCGCGCGCTCCGTCCTGCGCAGCGTCTCCGCCGGCGGCGACCCCTTCGCCCTCGAGTCGCGCGGCGAGCCCTACCTCGTCTGGGGCGACGCCGACCGCATGACGCAGGTGGTCACCAACCTCGTCGAGAACGCGCTGCGGCACGGGCACGGTCTGCGCCGTGTCGTCGTCGAGCACCTGCCCGACGCCGGGGGAGCCGTCCTGGAGATCCACGACCAGGGACCCGGCATCCCCGAGGAGATGCGCCAGCGGGTGTTCAGTCGCTTCTGGCGCGCCGGCCCCGGAGCCGGCAGCGGCCTCGGGATGTACATCGTCCGGGGGATCGTGGAGCAGCACGGCGGCCGGATCGACATCGACGACGCCGAGGAGGGTGGCGCGCTGCTGCGGATCTGGGTGCCCGTCAACGAGCCCGACGCGCTCACCGACTGAGCACCGCCGCCGCCGCGGGACCGACCGGTGCCGGGGCGTCCGCGCCGCTCACTAGACTGCACGGGTGTCCGCCCCGAACTCCGACTACGACCCCAAGCAGGTCGCCGCGCTGGGCGAGGACGAGGTCGCGCAGGCGCGCGACGCCGCCCTCGCCGCCATCGAGGCCACCGACTCGCTCGACGCGCTGAAGGCCGTGCGCATCGCCCACACCGGCGACCGCTCGCCGCTCGCGCTCGCCAACCGGGAGATCGGCGCGCTGCCCCCGCAGGCGCGCAAGGACGCCGGGAAGCGGATCGGTCAGGCCCGCGGCGCCGTCAACCAGGCGCTCGCCGCACGCGGCGCCGCGCTGGAGGCGCTCGAGGAGGAGCGTCGTCTCGTCGAGGAGACGGTCGACGTCACGCTGCCGACCGACCGCGAGCCCGTCGGTGCCCGGCACCCCATCACCACCATCCAGGAGCACGTGGCCGACCTCTTCGTGGCCATGGGCTGGGAGGTCGCCGAGGGCCCCGAGGTCGAGGCCGAGTGGCTCAACTTCGATGCGCTCAACCTGGGACCGAACCACCCGGCGCGCACGATGCAGGACACCTTCTGGGTCTCGCCGGAGCGGGCCGCGCTCGTGCTGCGCACGCACACGTCGCCGGTGCAGGCCCGCAGCATGCTGACCCGGACGCCGCCCATCTACGTCGTGTGCCCCGGCCGCGTGTACCGGACCGACGAGGCCGACGCCACGCACATGCCGGTGTTCCACCAGGTCGAGGGGCTCGCCATCGATCGTGGCCTCTCCATGGCGCACCTCAAGGGCACGCTCGACCACTTCGCCGCCGCCGTCTACGGGCCCGAGGTCACGACGCGCTTCCGTCCGTCGTACTTCCCGTTCACGGAGCCGAGCGCCGAGGTCGACCTGCTCTGCTACGTCTGCCACAACGAGCCCGGGGCCGTCGCCGACTGCGGCACGTGCCGCGGCGAGGGCTGGATCGAGTGGGGTGGCTGCGGCGTCGTCAACCCGCGCGTCCTCGTCGCCTGCGGCGTCGACCCCGAGGAGTACTCGGGCTTCGCCTTCGGCATGGGCCTGGACCGCACCATCACCAGCCGCTACGACATCGCGGACCTGCGCGACCTGTGGGACGGCGACATCCGCTTCACCGAGCCGTTCGGAGTGGGTCTGTGAACGAGTGTCAGCGAGGGAACCGTCAGATGACCAGCGCTCTGCCCCCGTACCGTCGTGCCCTGTCGACGGGGGTGGACTGCTGATGCGCGTACCCGTCGAGTGGCTGCGCTCCGTCGTGGAGCTGCCGGCCGAGGCGACCACCGAGGAGATCGCCGACCGGCTCACGATGTACGACCTCAAGCTCGAGGAGATCGTCGGCGGTGGCATCACCGGCCCGCTCACGGTCGGCCGCGTGCTCGCCGTGCAGCCGGAGGAGCAGAAGAACGGCAAGACCATCAACTGGTGCCGCGTCGACGTCGGCCCAGAGCGCAACGAGCCGTCGGTGCCCGACGCGCCGGGTGACGACGTGCCGTCGCGCGGCATCGTCTGCGGTGCGCACAACTTCGGCGTCGGCGACCTCGTGGTCGTGTCGCTGCCGGGGACCTACTTGCCCGAGCTGGGGTTCGAGATCGGCTCGCGCAAGACCTACGGCCACGTCTCCGACGGCATGATCTGCTCGACCCGCGAGCTGGGCCTGCCCGACGACGAGACCAGCGCCGCCGGCATCCTCGTGCTGGCCGCGGGCTCGGCGGAGCCCGGCGACGACGCCGTGGCCCACCTCGGCCTGGGCGACCAGACGCTCGACCTCGAGGTCAACCCCGACCGCGCCTACGCACTCAGCCTGCGCGGTGTCGGGCGTGACGCCGCCCTCGCGTTCGACGTCCCCTTCACCGACCCCGCGGACCGGCCGGTCCCGTCGGCCGACACGCCCGCCTACCCGGTGCGCGTCGAGGATCCCGAGGGGTGCCCGGTGTTCACGGCCCTCGTCGTCTCGGGCGTCGACCCTACCGCCCCCACGCCCGCCTGGATGGCCCGACGGATCACCGACGCGGGCATGCGGTCGATCTCGCTCACCGTCGACGTCTCCAACTACGTCATGCTCGAGCTCGGGCAGCCGAACCACTGCTACGACCGCGACCGCCTGCAGGGTGACGTCGTCGTCCGCCGGGCGCGGGCGGGGGAGCGGCTCACGACCCTCGACGACGTCGACCGGGCCCTCACGCCCGACGACCTCGTCATCGCCGACGACTCCGGACCGATCGGCCTGGCCGGCGTGATGGGTGGCGCGTCGACCGAGATCAGCGACACGAGCACCTCGGTCGTCGTCGAGGCCGCGTTCTGGGACCCGGTCACGATCTTCCGCGCCGTCAAGCGTCACCGGCTGCCGTCGGAGGCGGCGAAGCGCTACGAGCGCGGTGTCGACCCCGAGCTGGCCCTGGTCGGCGCGGCCCGGGTGGCCGAGCTGCTGGTCGAGCTGGGCGGGGGCACGCTCGAGCCGGGCGCGACCGCGGTGGGCGAGGCGCCGGCCCGCGCCGCGGTGCGCGTGCCCGTCGACCTGCCCGCGCGGATCAGCGGTGTGCCGATCGCCCCCGAGGAGGCACAGCGCACGTTCGAGCGCAACGGCTGCTCGGTGGAGCGCGACGGTGACGTCTTCGTCGTCACGCCGCCGAGCTGGCGCTTCGACCTGAACGACCCCTACGACTTCGTCGAGGAGGCGCTGCGCACGGCCGGCTACGACCAGGTGCCGTCGGTGCTGCCGACGCCCACGGGGGGCCGGGGCCTGACCCGCCACCAGGAGCTGCGGCGTCGGGTCGGGCACGTGCTCGCGGGGGCCGGTCTCGTCGAGGTCACGACGCTGCCCTTCGCGGGACCGGCCGACCTCGACCGGCTCGGCATCGACGCCGAGGACGTCCGCCGTCGGCAGGTGCTGCTGGCCAACCCGTTGTCGACCGAGGAGCCGGGCCTCACGACGACCTTGCTCGTGGGGCTGCTGCGGGCCGCGTCGCTGAACGTCGGCCGCGGCCACGAAACGGTCCAGGTCAGCGAGGTCGGGCGGGTCTTCCGCGCCCGCGAGGGGTCGCCGGAGGCGCCGATCTACGGCACCGACCGCCGTCCGACGCCCGAGGAGCTCGCGGCGCTCGACGCCGCCCTGCCGCACCAGCCCTTCCACGCGGGCTGGGTCCTCGTGGGGGAGCGCGAGCGGTCGGGCTGGGACGGTGCCGGTCGCCCGGTGGCGTGGTCCGACGCCGTCGCGATCGCGCGCCGGCTGGCCGACGTCCTGCACGTCGAGCTGACCGTCGAGCAGGCCGCCACCGCCCCGTTCCACCAGGGTCGGTGCGCCGCGCTCGTGCTGGACGGCACCGTCGTCGGGCACGCGGGCGAGCTGCACCCCACCGTGCTGAAGGAGCACGGCCTCCCGCCGCGCTCGGTGGCCGGCGAGATCGACCTCGACGCGCTGCTCGCCGCCTCGCCCGCGATCGGCCCCCGGCCCGACTTCTCGACCTATCCGGTCGCGAAGGAGGACCTCGCGTTCCTCGTCGACACCTCCGTCACCGCCGAGTCGCTGCGCTCGGCACTCGCGTCGGCCCACACCGCGGTCGAGTCGGTGCGCCTCTTCGACGTCTACACGGGCGCTCCCGTGCCGGACGGCCAGAAGTCGCTCGCCTTCGCCGTCCGCCTGCGCGCTCCCGACCGCACCCTCAAGGACACCGAGATCGCCGAGGCGCGCGCCGCCCTCGTCGCCGCCGGTGAGGCGCTGGGGGGCGTGCTGCGCTGAGCCGGGGGGCCTGACCTTGCTGGTGCGCTGCCGCAGGGGGCGTCGTCCTGCTGGTGCGCTGCCGCAGGGGTCTGGGCTTGCTGGTGCGCTGCCTCGGCTGGCGCTGGGGTGGTCTCCGAAAGGGCCTCGACCGGCAGCGGTCCCGGGGTGTCTTCGGGTCTCGGGGTCTGGCTTGGGCTCGTGGGTGACGCACGATTCTTCGTTTCTGCGTTCTTGGGCCACCGATCTGCGGTCGCGCGTTCTATCGGTGGACCTGCAACCGCAGGAGCGCTTCTGCGGTTGAGAATCCACCGATGGTGGGCGTCGCGTCGGAAGGATTCTGCTCTCGGGTGGACCGTTCCACCCGAAAGTAGAATCGTTCGTCACCCCACCGCGAAGTGCACCCACGATTCTTCATTCACGCGTGCGAGGCCGAACGCCTCTGCCTTCACGACGGGATCCCGTAGGAGACGCAGGAACCTCAGCCTTCAACGCATGAACGCAGCATCGTGCGTCCACCCCAGCACCAACCCCCAGCCCGAGACCCCAGACCAGCGTGGTCGCCAGCCGCCCGGTCAAGGCCCTTTCGGAGACCACACCCAGCGAAGGCCAAGGCAGCGCAGCACCACGACAAGCCCCCCGACGCCAGCGCAGCACCAGGCCGAGCCCACCCCCGCGATGCAAGACCTTGCAGGCGTGTGCAAGACTGTGAGCATGTCCAAGGTCCTCACCTCCCTGCCCGTCGGCGAGCGCGTCGGCATCGCCTTCTCCGGAGGGCTCGACACGTCCGTGGCCGTCGCGTGGATGCGCGACAAGGGCGCGGTCCCGTGCACGTACACGGCCGACATCGGTCAGTACGACGAGCCGGACATCTCCGGCATCCCGGGGCGTGCGATGCAGTACGGCGCCGAGCTGGCGCGGGCGATCGACATCAAGACCCCGCTGGTGGAGGAGGGGCTGGCCGCCCTCGCGTGCGGCGCCTTCCACATCAGGTCCGCCGGGCGCACCTACTTCAACACGACGCCGCTCGGGCGGGCCGTGACGGGCACGCTGCTCGTGCGGGCGATGCACGAGGACGGCGTCGACATCTGGGGCGACGGCTCCACGTTCAAGGGCAACGACATCGAGCGGTTCTACCGCTACGGGCTGCTCGCCAACCCGGCGCTGCGGATCTACAAGCCGTGGCTCGACGCCGACTTCGTCAGCGAGCTCGGCGGGCGGACCGAGATGAGCCAGTGGCTCACCGAGCGCGACCTGCCCTACCGCGACAGCCAGGAGAAGGCGTACTCCACCGACGCCAACATCTGGGGCGCCACCCACGAGGCCAAGACGCTCGAGCACCTCGACGTCTCCCTCGAGACCGTCGAGCCGATCATGGGCGTGAAGTTCTGGGACCCGTCCGTCGACATCGACACCGAGGACGTCACGATCACGTTCGAGGCCGGACGGCCGGTCGCGATCGACGGCACGCGCTTCGACGACCCCGTCGCGCTCGTGCACGCCGCCAACGCGATCGGCGGACGCCACGGTCTCGGCATGTCCGACCAGATCGAGAACCGCATCATCGAGGCCAAGAGCCGAGGCATCTACGAGGCGCCCGGCATGGCCCTGCTGCACATCGCCTACGAGCGGCTCGTGAACGCCGTCCACAACGAGGACACGATCGCCAACTTCCACGCCCACGGACGTCGGCTCGGCCGGCTCATGTACGAGGGCCGCTGGCTCGACCCGCAGGCGATGATGCTGCGCGAGTCCGTCGAGCGCTGGATCGCCTCGCTCGTCACCGGCAGCGTCACGCTCCGGCTGCGGCGCGGCGACGACTACTCGATCCTCGACACGCAGGGCGAGAACTTCTCCTACCACCCCGACAAGCTGTCGATGGAGCGCACCGACAACGCCGTGTTCGGCCCGACCGACCGGATCGGCCAGCTGACGATGCGCAACCTCGACATCGCCGACTCGCGCGCCAAGCTGGAGATGTACGCCGGTCAGCCGCTCGACCAGGGCCAGGTCCTCGTCGAGAACGGCACGCTCTTCGGTGAGCTGCCCGCCGGCGGTGCCCTGCGCATCGAGGCCAACCCCGCCGCCTCGACCGAGACGGAGCAGGCGCTCGACGCCGCCGCGATGGAGCTCGGCACCGACTGAGCGCCGACCTCCCACCCCTTCCCGCCCCGACCTGACAAGGTGGACCGATGACGACCTACACCGCAGCCGTCGCCGGCGCGAGCGGCTACGCCGGGGGCGAGGTGCTGAGGCTGCTCGGCGCGCATCCCGACGTGACGATCGGCGCCGTCACCGCGGCGTCCTCCGCGGGCTCGCGCCTGGGCGAGCACCAGCCGCACCTCGTGGACCTCGCCGACCGCGTGATCCAGCCGACCGACGCCTCGACCCTCGCCGGTCACGACGTCGTGTTCCTCGGCCTGCCCCACGGCGAGTCCGGACGCATCGCCGCCGAGCTCGGCGACGACGTGCTCGTCATCGACTGCGGTGCCGACCACCGGCTCGAGAGCGCCGAGGACTGGACGACGTTCTACGGCAGCGAGCACGCCGGCACCTGGCCCTACGGGCTCCCCGAGCTGTTCGTGGGCGAGGCCCGTCAGCGCGACGCCCTCGTCGGCGTCAAGCGGATCGCGGTCCCGGGCTGCAACGTCACGGCCGTGACGCTCGGCCTGCAGCCGGCGGTCGCGGCTGGCATCGTCGCCGCCGACGACCTCGTCGCCGTGCTCGCCAACGGGTTCTCCGGAGCCGGCAAGGCGCCGAAGACGCACCTGCTCGCGTCCGAGGGCCTCGGTGCCGCCTCGCCGTACGGCGTCGGCGGCGTGCACCGCCACGTGCCCGAGATCATCCAGAACCTCACCAAGGCCGGGGGAGAGGGCGTCACCATCTCCTTCACGCCCACGCTCGTGCCCATGGCCCGGGGCATCCTGGCGACCGCCACCGCACGCCTCGCCGAGGGCGTCGACGCCGCGCGCGTGCGCGCCGTCTACGAGCAGGCGTACGGGGGACCCGGCCAGGGCGAGCCGTTCGTCCACCTGCTGCCCGAGGGTCAGTGGCCGACGACGGCCGCGACGCTCGGCGCCAACACGGCCCAGCTGCAGGTCGCCGTCGACTCGGCCGCGGGACGGCTCGTGGTCACCACGGTGATCGACAACCTGGTCAAGGGCACGGCCGGTGGCGCGATCCAGTCCATGAACCTCGCCCTCGGCCTCCCCGAGACCACGGGCCTGACGACCACGGGAGTGGCGCCATGACGGTCACCGCAGCACAGGGCTTCCGCGCCGCCGGTGTCGCCGCCGGCCTGAAGTCGACCGGCGCGCCCGACGTCGCGCTCGTCGTCAACGACGGTCCGTCGTCGGCGGCGGCCGCGGTCTTCACCAGCAACCGGTGCCGGGCCAACCCCGTCCTCTGGAGCGCCGAGGCGATCAAGACCGGCTCGGCGCGGGCGGTCGTGCTGAACTCCGGCGGCGCCAACTGCTACACGGGCGCCGAGGGCTTCCAGCTGACCCATGCCACCGCCGAGCTCGTGGGCGAGCTGCTCTCGGGCCCCGGCGGGGGTTCCGGGCCGCGGGCGGAGAACCAGGTCGGCGCGATCGACGTCCAGGTCTGCTCGACCGGTCTGATCGGTCTGCTGAACGACCGCGACGACCTGCTCGCCGGCGTGCGGGCCGCGCATGCGGAGCTCTCCGAGGACGGGGGAGCGGCGGCCGCGGCGGCCATCATGACGACCGACACCGTCCCGAAGCAGTCCGTCGCCGAGGGCACCGACGCCGCCGGGCGGGCGTTCACCGTCGGCGGCATGGCGAAGGGTGCCGGCATGCTGGCGCCGGCCCTGGCCACGATGCTCGTCGTCGTCACCACCGACGCCGACGTCGACGCGGCCACGCTCGACGCCGCACTGCGTCGGGCGACCCGCGTCACGTTCGACCGGCTCGACTCCGACGGCTGCCAGTCGACCAACGACACGGTGCTGCTCATGGCGAGCGGGGCGTCCGGCGCCACGCCGTCGGTCGACGAGCTCGCCGAGCACCTGACGACGGTCTGCCACGACCTCGCGCTGCAGCTGCTCGCCGACGCCGAGGGCGCCGACCACGAGATCTCGATCGAGGTCCGCGGCGCGGCGAGCGAGGACGACGCGGTCGAGGTCGCCCGCTCGGTGGCACGGAGCAACCTGTTCAAGGCCGCCGTGTTCGGCAAGGACCCGAACTGGGGTCGTGTGCTCGCCTCGGTCGGCACGACGTCGGCGACGTTCGACCCCGCCGACCTCGACGTCGCGCTCAACGGCGTGTGGGTGTGCCGCGACAGCGGTCCCGGGGAGCCCGCGACGAGCGTCTCGCTCGAGGACCGCGCGGTCACCGTGACCATCGACCTGAAGTCGGGGCCGGAGACGGCGACCGTCTGGACGAACGACCTGACCCACGCCTACGTTCACGAGAACTCCGCCTACTCCTCCTGAGGACCCCCGATGACGGACGACGACACCTTCGGCACCCCCGACCCGGGCCACACCCGCGAGCAGTGGGCCGAGCACACCGAGAAGGCGGCCACGCTGGCCGGCGCCCTCCCGTGGCTCAAGCGCTACCACGACAAGATCGTGGTGGTGAAGTACGGCGGCAACGCCATGACCGACGAGTCACTCAAGCAGGCCTTCGCCGAGGACATCGTCTTCCTGCGCCTGGCGGGCTTCAAGCCGGTCGTGGTGCACGGTGGCGGACCCCAGATCAGCGCGATGCTCGACCGGCTCGGCATCGAGTCGGAGTTCCGTGGCGGGCTGCGGGTCACGACGCCCGAGGCCGTCGACGTCGTTCGCATGGTGCTCACCGGCCAGGTGGGCCGTGAGCTGGTCGGCCTGCTGAACCGGCACGGAGCCCTGGCCGTCGGACTGTCGGGCGAGGACGCCGGCCTGTTCACGGCGACCACGACGCGGCCCGTCATCGACGGCGTCGAGACCGACATCGGCCTCGTCGGCGAGGTCACGCAGGTGCGCCCCGAGGCCGTCCGGGACCTCATCGACGCCGGCCGCATCCCGGTCGTCTCGACGATCGCGCCCGACGCGTCGGGGCAGGTCCACAACGTGAACGCCGACACGGCGGCGTCGGCGCTGGCCGTGGCCCTCGGCGCGGAGAAGCTGCTGGTGCTGACCGACGTCGAGGGGCTCTACCGCGACTGGCCCGACAGCACCGACGTGATCGGCGAGATCGCCCCGGAGGCGCTGCGCGAGATCCTCCCGACGCTGGCGTCGGGGATGATCCCGAAGATGCAGGCCTGCCTGGAGGCGGTCGAGGGCGGCGTGCGTGGTGCGACCGTCGTGGACGGCCGCGAGCCGCACGCCGTGCTGCTGGAGATCTTCACCGACGAGGGCGTCGGCACGCAGGTGCTGCCCGGCGTCGAGACCCGCATCCGTACCGCGCTGTACGCCACGAGTGCACCGAAGGAGACGTCGTGACCACGTCCGACCAGCCCACCCGCGCCAGCCTGCCCTACGCCGCGCAGGGTCGCCCCGAGAGCGGCGAGCAGTGGACCGAGCGCTACCGCGGCGCGGTCATGAACACCTTCGGCGACCCGCAGCGCGTGCTGGTGCGCGGCGAGGGGAGCACGGTCTGGGACGTCGAC
This sequence comes from Aeromicrobium sp. CnD17-E, assembly GCF_024124745.1. Classification (GTDB taxonomy): domain Bacteria; phylum Actinomycetota; class Actinomycetes; order Propionibacteriales; family Nocardioidaceae; genus Aeromicrobium. Next base: position 7,497 of record NZ_JAMXRU010000038.1, on the reverse strand, counting down.
GGCAACCACTACCTCGACCTCCTGGCCGGGATCGCGGTCAACGCGCTGGGTCACGCGCACCCGGCCGTCGTGCGGGCGGTCACCGAGCAGCTCGGGACCCTCGGGCACGTGTCGAACTTCTTCACCACCGAGCCGCAGGTCCGGCTGGCCGAGCGGCTCGCCGCCCTGCTCGACGTGGGCGACGTGCCGGTGCGCACCTTCTTCGCGAACTCCGGCACCGAGGCCAACGAGGCGGCGTTCAAGGCGACCCGGCGCATGGGTCGCACGACCGTCGTCGTCGCCGAGGGCAGCTTCCACGGACGCTCGATGGGCGCGCTCGCCCTGACGTCGAAGGCCGCGTACCGCGAGCCGTTCGAGCCGCTGCCCGGCGACGTGCGCTGGGTGCCCTACGGCGACGCCGACGCGCTGGCGGCGGCCGTCGACGACACCGTCGCGGCGGTGCTGCTCGAGCCCATCCAGGGCGAGGCGGGCGTGGTCGTGCCGCTGGACGGGTACCTGGCCCGCGCTCGCGCCATCACCCACGAGCACGGCGCACTGCTCTGGATCGACGAGGTCCAGACCGGGGTCGGTCGCACCGGCGCCTGGTTCGCGTTCCAGGAGTCGGGGATCGTGCCCGACCTCGTGACGCTGGCCAAGGGTCTCGGTGGCGGGTTCCCCATCGGCGCGTGCATCGGTCTCGGCGACGCCGCGACGCTCCTGGGTCCCGGCAACCACGGCACGACCTTCGGCGGCAACCCCGTCGCCTGCGCGGCGGCGCTCGCGGTGCTCGACACGATCGAGGCCGACGACCTGCTCGCGCACGCCACGACCCGCGGCGACCAGCTCGCGTCCGCGCTCGCCGCGCACCCGCGGGTGGCCGAGGTCACCGGGCGCGGCCTCATGCTCGGTGTCGTGCTCACGGAGCCCCGCGCGGCCGACGTGCAGAAGGCCGCGCTCGACGCCGGGCTCGTCCTCAACGCACCCACGCCCGACCGCCTGCGCATCGTCCCTCCGCTCGTGCTCACCGAGGCCGAGGCGGCCCACGCGACCACCACGTTGTCCGCCGTGATCGGGGAGGTGCTCGCATGAGCGCCACCGGGACCGTGCGGCACCTGCTGCGCGACGACGACCTCAGCCCCGCCGAGCAGGCCGAGGTGCTGGACCTCGCGCTGCGGATGAAGGCCGAGCCGTTCGCCTTCCGCCCGCTCGAGGGCCCGCGCTCCGTGGCGGTCGTCTTCGACAAGTCCTCCACCCGCACGCGGGTGTCGTTCTCCGTCGGCGTCGCCCAGCTCGGCGGGCACTGCGTCATCCTCGACGCCGCGACCACCCAGGCCGGCCGCGGCGAGCCGGTGGCCGACACGGCCCGGGTGCTCGGCCGCATGGTCGACGCCGTCGTCTGGCGCACCTACGCACAGGCCGACCTCGAGGAGATGGCGCGGCACGCCGGCGTGCCCGTCGTGAACGCGCTGAGCGACGACTTCCACCCCTGCCAGCTGCTGGCCGACTGGCTGACGGTGCGCGAGCACAAGGGCAGGCTGGCCGGCCTGAGCGTCGCCTTCGTGGGCGACGGCGCCAACAACATGGCGCACTCCTACGTCCTCGGCGGCGCGGTCGCGGGGATGCACGTGCGGGTCGGAGCGCCCGAGGGCTACGCCCCGGCCGGCCACGTGGTCGCCGACGCCGAGAAGGTCGCCGCAGGCACCGGCGGGTCCGTGACCGTGACCGACGACCCGGTCGAGGCGGTGCGCGGCGCCGACGTCGTCATCACCGACACCTGGGTCTCGATGGGCCAGGAGGCCGAGAAGGCCGAGCGGATCGCCACCTTCGGCCCGTACGCCGTGACCGGTGCCCTGCTGCAGCACGCCGCGGAGGACGCGATCGTGCTGCACTGCCTGCCCGCCTACCGTGGGCTCGAGATCGCCGAGGACGTGCTCGAGGGACCGCGCAGCGTCGTCTGGGACGAGGCGGAGAACCGCCTGCACGCCCAGAAGGCCCTGCTCGCGTTCCTGCTGGAGCGCTCGTGAGCATCCCCGACACCAAGCGCGCACGCCAGCGGCTCATCATCGAGCTGCTGGGCCGTACGCCGGTCCGCTCGCAGGGCGAGCTGGCGGCGCTGCTGCAGGAGCAGGGCGTCACCGCGACCGCCTCGACGGTCTCGCGCGACCTCGTGGAGCTCGACGCCGTGCGCGTCCGCAACCCCGACGGTGCGCTGGTCTACGCCGTGCCCGGCGAGGGTGGCGACCGCACGCCCCGCGCGGCCCAGGACAGCGCCGCCTCGCAGCAGCGACTGACCCGGCTGCTGCGCGAGCTGCTGGTCTCGGCCGAGTCGTCGGCCAACCTCGTCGTGCTGCGCACCCCGCCAGGAGCCGCCCAGTTCCTGGCCTCGGCCATCGACCACACGGGCGCCGTCGAGGTCCTGGGCACCATCGCGGGCGACGACACCGTCATGATGATCTGTCGTGACCCCGAGGGCGGCGCGACCGTCGCCGCCCGTCTGACCGAGCTCGCCGAGCTCCCCACCGACACCCGATCCACCAGCGAGGGACCCGCATGACCGAGCAGAGCCCGTCCGACGCCCCGTCGGGCGCCCAGAACGACGCCCCGGGCGACTCCCGTCTCTGGGGCGGTCGGTTCGCGGGCGGCCCGTCGCCGGAGCTGACGGAGCTGTCGCGCTCGACCCACTTCGACTGGCGCCTCGCGTCCTACGACCTGCAGGGCTCGCGCGCCCACGCCCAGGTGCTGCACGCCGCCGGTCTGCTCACCGACGACGACCTGGGCGCGATGCTCCAGGGCATCGACGTGCTCGACGCCGACGTCGCCTCGGGTGCCTTCACGGCGCAGCCGGGCGACGAGGACGTGCACTCGGCGCTCGAGCGAGGCCTGATGGAACGTCTCGGCCCCGACCTCGGCGGTCGCCTGCGCGCGGGCCGGTCGCGCAACGACCAGGTCGCCACGCTGTTCACGATGTACCTGCGCGAGCACGCCGCACGCATCGGCGAGCTGCTGCGCGCGCTCGTCGGTGCCGTCGCCGACCAGGCGGAGCGTCACCTCGGCGCGCCCATGCCCGGTCGCACGCACCTGCAGCACGCCCAGCCGGTGCTCCTGTCGCACCACCTGCTGGCGCACGCCTGGCCGCTCGTGCGCGACCTCGACCGGCTCGCCGACTGGGACGCGCGCGTCGCCGGAGGTTCGCCGTACGGCTCGGGCGCGCTGGCCGGCTCCTCGCTCGGTCTCGACCCGGAGAAGGTCGCCGCGTCGCTCGGCTTCACGGGCTCGACGCCGAACTCGATCGACGGCACCGCGTCGCGCGACTTCGTGGCCGAGCTGGCGTTCGTGCTCGCCCAGGTCGGGGTCGACGTGTCGCGCCTCGCGGAGGAGATCATCCTCTGGAACACCAAGGAGTTCGACTTCGTCACACTCGACGACGGCTACTCCACGGGGTCGAGCATCATGCCGCAGAAGAAGAACCCCGACATCGCCGAGCTGGCCCGCGGCAAGGCCGGTCGGCTGATCGGCAACCTCTCCGGGCTGCTGGCCACGTTGAAGGCGCTCCCGCTGGCCTACAACCGCGACCTGCAGGAGGACAAGGAGCCGGTCTTCGACTCCGTCGACACGCTCGAGGTCCTGCTGCCGGCGTTCACCGGCATGGTGCGCACCCTCACCTTCCACACCGAGCGGATGGCCGCACTGGCGCCGCAGGGCTTCGCGCTCGCGACCGACGTGGCCGAGTGGCTCGTGCGCCAGGGCGTGCCCTTCCGCGTGGCGCACGAGGTCTCCGGCGCGTGCGTGCAGGTCTGCGAGCAGCGCGGCATCGAGCTGTGGGACCTCTCCGACGACGACTTCGCGGCCATCTCGCCGCACCTCACGCCCGACGTGCGCAGCGTGCTGTCGGTCGAGGGCTCCATCGCCTCGCGCGACGGTCGCGGCGGCACCGCGCAGGTCCGGGTGGCCGAGCAGCTCGCCGAGGTGCGGGCCCGGGCGGCGTCGTGAGCGGCCCCGTCTTCCGCACGACCCGCTGGCGCACCGGCTACCGGGTCGACGAGGTCGACGACTTCCTCGCGGACGTGCTGCCGCGCGTGACCGACCGTCCCGACCCGGCCCTGGCCGAGCGGATCGTGCAGGCGCGGTTCGCGACGGTGCACTTCGGGGCGGGCTACGACATGGGCGACGTCGACACCTACCTCGACGAGCTCGTGAGGCGTGCAGGGGGCCCGCCCACCTCTGGAGCGTGACGGACACCTCGGCACCGGACGGCGGCGTGTTCACGGCTCGTTCACGCGGTCTTGGCATCATGCGCGGGTGCTCGAGAACGTCGACGTCCCTGCCACGTTCCTGCGTTCGGACCGCGCCGCACCCGCGCGCACCCTCGTCGACGTGCTGGAGGCCACGGCCCGGCAGCACGCCGAGGAGCCGGCCCTCGCGTGCGGCGACGTCGTCCTGACCTACGACACCCTCCTCGAGACCGCGTCCGCGCTGGCCGACGAGCTCGGGGCCGTCGGCGTCGGTCGTGGCGCCCGGGTCGGGGTCCGGGTCTCCTCGGGCAGCACCGACCTGCACGTCGCCATCCTCGGCGTCCTGCTCGCGGGGGCCGCCTACGTCCCCATCGACGTCGACGACCCGCAGGAGCGCGCGGCGACCGTGCTGCGCGAGGCGCAGGCCGACGCGGTCGTGACCAACGGCCTGGTCGTGCGACGCCTGCGCGACGACGTGCGCGGCTCGGGCACCGTCGAGCCGCCGACGCTCGACGACGACGCCTGGATCATCTTCACGTCGGGCTCCACCGGGACACCCAAGGGCGTGGCCGTCACCCATCGCTCCGCAGCGGCGTTCGTCGACGCCGAGGCCGCCCTCTTCTGCCAGGACGCACCTCTCGGCCCCGGTGACCGGGTGATGGCCGGGCTCAGCGTGGCCTTCGACGCGTCCTGCGAGGAGATGTGGCTGGCGTGGCGGCACGGCGCCTGCCTCGTGCCCGCGCCGCGGTCGCTCGTGCGCAGCGGCGCGGACCTCGCGCCGTGGCTCGTCGCCAACGACGTCACGGTCGTCTCGACCGTGCCGACGCTGGTGTCGCTGTGGCCCGCGCAGGCGCTCGACGCGGTGCGGCTGCTGATCCTCGGCGGCGAGGCCTGTCCGCCGGAGATCGGCGACCGGTTCGCCACCGCCGACCGCGAGGTGTGGAACACGTACGGACCCACCGAGGCCACCGTCGTCGCCTGCGGTGCCCAGCTGAGGCCGGGCGAGCCGGTCCGCATCGGCCTCCCGCTCGAGGGCTGGGACCTCGCGGTGGTCGACGACGACGAGCGCCCCGTCGGGCCGGGGGAGACCGGCCAGCTGGTGATCGGCGGGGTCGGGCTCGCCCGCTACCTGGACGCCGAGAAGGACGCCGCGACCTATGCCCCGATGCCGTCGCTCGGCTGGGACCGCGCCTACCGCAGCGGTGACCGCGTCGTGCTCGACGAGGCGGGTCTGGTGTTCGCCGGGCGTGCCGACGACCAGGTGAAGATCGGGGGTCGACGGATCGAGCTCGGCGAGGTCGACAGCGCGCTGCTCGCCCTGCCCGGCGTCGAGGCGGCAGCCGCGGCCGTGCGTCGGTCCGAGGCGGGCAACAGCGTGCTGGTCGGCTACGTCGTGACCGACGGGACGCTCGACACGAGGAGCGCCCGCGCGACGCTGCGCGAGCGTCTGCCCGCGGCCGCGGTGCCGCGCATCGCCGTCGTCGAGACCATCCCGGTCCGCACGTCGGGCAAGGTCGACCGCGACGCGCTGCCCTGGCCGCTCGATACCGGCACGGAGGCGTCGCTGGACGGCACCGCCGCGCTGGTCGCCGACGCGTGGGCGCGCATCCTGGGCTCGGCCGTCGGCGGCCCGGGTGACGACTTCTTCGAGGCCGGCGGCTCGAGCCTCACCGCCGCGCAGCTCGTGGCCCGGCTCCGGGAGACCCACCCCGAGGTGACGGTCGCCGACGTCTACGAGGCGCCCACGGTCGGTGGGCTCGCGGCCCGCCTCGACACGCTCACCACCCCGGCCGTCGTCGACGTCCGCGAGGTGCGGCCGGTGCCCCGCAGGTCGGGCCTCGTCCAGCTGCTCCTGCTCGTCCCGCTGCGGGCGGTCGGCGGCCTGGTCTGGGTGGCCTGGACGATGCTCGCGGTCCAGGCGCTGGCCGTCGTCACGGACTGGTCGTGGCTCCCGGCACCGGGATGGACGGCGACCGCGGTGGCGGCGGTGCTGCTCCTCCCGCCCGTCCGGGCTGCCGCGGCCGCGGGTGGCGTACGGCTGCTCCTGCGCCGGCTCACGCCCGGCACCTACCCGCGCGGCGGGTCGACCCACCTGCGGCTGTGGGCGGCCGAGCGCCTGGTCGAGGAGCTGCGCGTGGGCACGCTCGCCAGCGTCGGGGTGCTGACCGTCTTCGCGCGGATGCTCGGCGCGAAGGTGGGCCCGGGGGTCGACCTCCACGCGCTGCCCTCGCTCACCGGCATGCTCACCCTCGGACGGGGGTCCACGGTCGAGCCCGAGGCGGACCTCTCGGGCTGGTGGGTCGACGGCGACCGTCTGGTCGTGGGACCCGTCCGGGTCCGGGCCGAGGCCCGCGTCGGCGTCCGCAGCACCCTCGGCCCGGGAGTCGTGGTCGGCCGTCGAGCCGAGGTCGGCGCCGGCTCGACGCTGCTGGGCGACGTGGCCGACGACAGCTTCGCCGCCGGCGCCCCCGCGGCTCGCGTCGGTGAGGCCCGCGGGCCGGCCGGGCTCGAGCCGGCACCGCGCCGTCGTGGCTGGCCCACGGTCTACGCGGTGACGGGCGTCGTGCTGTCGGCGCTCCCGGCGCTCGCGGTGGGGCTCGTGTCCGCAGCGTCGGTCGGCGTGGCACTCGCGGGCGGTGTCGACCCCGAGTCACCCGCCGACCTCGCGCTGCTGCTGCTCGCGCTCCTGCCCGTCCTCGTGGTCGGGTCGCTGCTGCTGCTGGCCGGTCTGGTGTGGGCGGTGGTCCGCGGAGCCTCCACCGGTGTGGCGGCCGGGGTGCACCCCGTGCACGGCCGCGCGGCCTGGTCGGCCTGGACGGTGCTGCGCGTCCTCGACAGCGCCCGCGACTGGCTGTTCCCGCTGTACTCCAGCAGCCTCACGCCCGCGTGGCTGCGCGCGCTCGGCGCCGACGTCGGGGCCGACGTGGAGGCCTCGACCGTGCTCCTGCTGCCGAGCCTCACGTCGGTCGGTGACGGCGCCTTCCTCGCCGACGACACGATGCTCGGCATGTACGAGCTCGGCGGCGGGTGGCTGCGGGTCGAGCGGGTGAAGGTCGGCCGTCGGGCGTTCGTCGGCAACTCGGGCATGGCGGCGCCCGGTCGCAAGGTGCCCGCCCGCGGCTTGGTCGCGGTGCTGTCGGCGGCACCCAGCCGAGCGAAGGCGACCAAGGGGTCGTCGTGGCTCGGGAGCCCGCCCACCAGGCTGCGACGCGCCGCCGGCGAGGTCGACGAGGCCCGCACCTACGAGCCGGGACGACGACTCAGGGTCGCGCGCGCCGCGCTCGAG
>NZ_JAMXRU010000037.1 GCF_024124745.1 Aeromicrobium sp. CnD17-E | reverse complement strand
GCGCGAGGTCGAGCAGGCGCAGGTGGAACTCGGCGTTGAGCCGCACGGCGTCGGCCTCGCGTCCGCCGTCGATCGCCGACCCTGCGCGCACCAGCAGCGCGCGCAGCGACGACAGGTCGGTGCGCGCGGCGAGCAGGCGTCGCACGGCCACGGCGTCGAGGGCGTGCGCCACCTCCAGCAGCTCGCTCACCTGGTCGGGGGAGAGGTCGCTCACCGCGACGCCCCCGGTGGCCCGCTCGGTGGCGAAGCCCTCGACGACCAGCTGGTGCAACGCCTGACGCACCGGGACGCGCGAGACGCCGATCCAGTCGGCGAGCCGGCGCTCGACGAGACGTTGACCCGGCACGAGGTCACCGGCCACGATGAGGTCGCGGAGCACGTCGGCGGCGCGGTCGGCGTCGAGCGCACCCTCGCGGCGAGTCTTTGGCATACCAAAAGCGTAGCGGGTCGGTCGTCGCGCCCGTGCGTCTCGCGAGCCAGACGTCGCCCGACGAGTCCGCCGCACCTGGCTAGACTCGCCGCCGTGCTGACCATCGACCGCGCGACCCGTGACGCGATCATCGCCCACGCACGCCGCGACCACCCGGACGAGGCGTGCGGCGTCGTCGCCGGGCCGATCGGCTCCGACCGTCCCGCGCGCCACGTGCCGATGGTCAACGCCGCGATGTCGCCCACCTTCTACGAGTTCGACTCCGGCGACCTCCTGCGGCTCTACCGCGACATGGACGACCGCGACGAGGAACCCGTCGTCATCTACCACTCCCACACCGCCACCGAGGCCTACCCGTCCCGCACCGACGTGAACCTCGCGTCGGAGCCGAACGCCCACTACGTGCTCGTCTCCACCCGTGACGGCGGCGAGGTCGAGGGCACCGACGTCGACTTCCGGTCCTACCGGATCGTCGACGGCGAGGTGACCGAGGAAGAAGTCACCATCGTCGAGCGTTACGACACCTGAGCACCCACCCCCCGAACCCCGGAAGAGAGCGACGACACCGATGGCCATCGAGGTCCGAATCCCGACCATCCTGCGCACCTACACCGACGGCGAGCGCGCCGTGCAGAGCGAGGGCGCCACCGTCGCCGAGCTCGTCGAGAACCTCGAGGCCGCCCACACCGGCATCAAGGAGCGGCTGGTCGAGGACGGCAGCGTCCGCCGCTTCGTCAACGTCTACGTCAACGACGAGGACATCCGCTTCACCGGCGGGCTCGAGACCGCCGTCTCCGACGGTGACACCGTCGTGATCCTGCCCGCCGTCGCGGGTGGCGCCGTCGACGTCGCCGTGGTGTCCTCCGCCGCCCAGGGCCCGGCACCCCTGCCGGGTTCCTGAGCCAGTGACCCGCTTCGACTCGCTCGTCGACTCCGTCGGCGGCACGCCCCTCGTCGGGCTGCCGTCGTTGTCGCCGTCGCCGGACGTCCGGCTGTGGGCGAAGCTGGAGGACCAGAACCCCACCGGGTCCATCAAGGACCGCGCCGCGCTGGCCATGATCGAGGCGGCCGAGGCCGACGGTCGTCTGACGCCCGGCTGCACCATCCTGGAGCCGACGAGCGGCAACACCGGCATCTCCATGGCCATGGTCGCCAAGATGCGTGGCTATCGGATGATCTGCGTGATGCCCGAGAACACGTCCGAGGAGCGTCGCCAGCTCCTGCGGATGTGGGGCGCCGAGATCATCCCCTCGCCCGCCGCGGGGGGCTCCAACGAGGCCGTGCGGGTCGCGAAGGGCCTCGCCGAGGAGCACCCCGACTGGGTGATGCTCTACCAGTACGGCAACCCCGCCAACGCCGAGGCGCACTACCGCGGCACCGGGCCGGAGATCCTCGCCGACCTGCCCGAGGTGACGCACTTCGTCGCCGGGCTCGGCACCACCGGCACGCTCATGGGCACGGGCCGCTTCTTCCGCGAGGCCAAGCCCGACGTGCGGATCGTCGCCGCGGAGCCGCGCTACGGCGAGCTGGTCTACGGCCTGCGCAACCTCGACGAGGGCTTCGTGCCCGAGCTGTACGACGCCGACCTCATCGACGCGCGGTTCAGTGTCGGCCCGCGCGACGCCGTGCGGCGGGTGCGCGAGCTGATCGAGCACGAGGGCATCTTCGCCGGCATCTCCACCGGCGCCATCCTGCACGCGGCGCTCGCCCAGGCGGTGAAGAGCCAGAAGGCCGGCGAGCGCGCCGACATCGTCTTCATCGTCTGCGACGGCGGCTGGAAGTACCTGTCCACCGGCGCCTACGAGGGCACCCTCGACGACGCCGAGGACGCGCTCGACGGCCAGCTGTGGGCCTGACCTCGCCGTTCGTGGTTCCGGGGCGGCGCCACCTCCGCTAGCCTCACCGTGTGCGCGACATCGTGGTCTTCTCCGGAAGCGCCCACCGAGCCCTGGCCGAGGCCATCTGCAGCGAGCTCGGCACGAGCCTCTCGCCGTCGGAGACCGTGCGCTTCAGCAACGACTGCCTGCAGTCCCAGCTGCTCGCCAACTGCCGCCAGCGTGACGTGTACATCGTGCAACCGCTGGTGCCGCCGACGCAGGACCACCTCATGGAGCTGCTGCTCATGGTCGACGCCGCGCGCGGTGCGTCGGCCGCGTCGATCACCGTCGTCGTGCCGCACTACGCGTACGCGCGCTCGGACAAGAAGGACGCGTCGCGCATCTCGATCGGCGGCAAGCTCGTGGCCGACATGATGGCCACCGCCGGCGTCAACCGCGTGGTCACCATGACCCTGCACGCACCGCAGGTGCACGGCTTCTTCTCGATGCCGCTCGACCACCTGACCGCCATCGGCGAGCTCGCCGACCACTACCGCGACTCCGACCTGTCGAACGCCGTGGTCGTCTCGCCCGACTTCGGCAACGCGAAGACCGCGTCGCAGTTCGCACGGCTCCTCGGGCTGCCGGTCGCGGCCGGCAGCAAGCAGCGCAAGGCCGACGACAAGGTCGTCATCGACGCGATCGTCGGCGACGTGGCCGGCAAGCGGGCCATCGTGCTCGACGACGAGATCGCCACCGGCGGCTCCATCGTCGAGCTGGTCTCGATGCTGGAGCGCCAGGGCGTCACGGAGATCTCCGTGGCCTGCACCCACGGGCTGTTCACCGGCAAGGCCGTGGAGCGGCTGCGCGACCACCCCGGCATCGCCGAGGTCGTCACCACCGACACCGTCCCGCCACCGGCCGACTGGCCCGCCCTGCGCGTACGGTCCGTCGCGCCGCTCTTCGCGCGGGCCATCGCCCGGATCCACGCCGGCGAGTCGGTCAGCAGCCTCTTCGACGGCGTCGACCCCACCCACGCCCCGCCGCAGCCCAAGCTCCCGCTCTGACGCTCCCTCCCCCCAGCGGTGACTTCTCCACCGTGAGGTGCGACGTCCTTCTCGGCGGTGAGTCCTCCACCGTGTGAGCGCTGGGACGGTGGCGCATCCACCGCCGACCCCGATCCGGTGGAGAAGTCACCGTTGGGGAAGTGGTCCGTGTCGTGGGACCGGGGTGCCGTCGTCGGCCAGCCGGACTAGGGTCGAGCGACGACGAAGGGGGTCCGGCGTGAGCCGACGTGTGCTGGGGCTGCTGGCGGGCCTCGTGCTGGCCGTGCTGTCGCCGCTGCTCCTGGTGGGGCCGGCGCAGGCGGCCGACGGCGGCTCCGGCGAGGGCCGCGAGGTCGTGGTCGGCACCGAGGGCACCTACCCGCCCTTCTCGTTCAACGAGGACGGCCAGCTCACGGGCTACGACGTCGACGTCATGAAGGCCGTGGCGAAGGAGGCCGGCTGGCGCCTGCGGTTCGTGCAGTCCCAGTTCGACGCCCTCTTCGGCTCGCTCGACGCCGGCCGCATCGACGTGATCGCCAACCAGATCACGATCAACCCCGAGCGGGAGGCGCGGTACGCGTTCTCCGAGCCGTACGCCTACTCGCGCGGCGTCATCGTCGCGCGGAAGGGCTCGGACATCCGGACGCTGGCCGACCTGAAGGGCCTGACCACGGCGCAGTCGGCCACGAGCAACTGGTCGCAGGTCGCGAAGGACGCCGGCGCGAAGGTCGAGAACGTCGAGCAGTTCTCGCAGGCTGCCGACCTGGTCGCGCGCGGCCGGGTCGACGCGATCGTCAACGACAACATCGCCGTCCTCGACTACCTCGCCACCTCCGGCAACGACCAGGTCGAGATCGTCGGCGACGCGGGCGACGAGGTCAGCCGCCAGGCGCTCGCGTTCCGCCAGGACGACGCCGACCTGGTGCGTGAGGCCGACCGCGCGCTCGACGCCCTGCGCGCCGACGGCACGCTGGAGCGCATCAGCGAGGACTACTTCGGCGCCGACGTCTCCGTCGAGGACGGGGGAGAGGCAAAGGTCGGTGGTCGCGACGAGACGTCGTGGGTGACGAGCGTCCGCGAGGCCGCGTGGCCGGCGTTCGTCGCCCTGGTGAAGATCACGATCCCGCTGACCGCGATCAGCTTCGCGATCGGCCTCGCGGCGGCGGTGCTCATCGCCTTGGCCCGGGCGTCGTCGTCCCGGTGGCTCTCGTGGCCGGCCCGTTTCTTCATCTCCGCGGTCCGCGGCACGCCGCTGCTGCTCCAGCTCTTCGTGGTCTTCTACGGCCTGCCGCAGCTCGGACTGGACCTCCCGTCCTTCCCGGCCGCGGTGCTGGCCCTCAGCGTGAACGTGGCGGGCTACGGCGCGGAGACCGTCCGGGGCGCGTTGCTGGCCGTGCCGCGCGGGCAGCACGAGGCCGCCGCGACCATCGGCATGTCGGGCGGCCTCGCCCTGCGCAGGGTCGTCCTGCCGCAGGCTGCGCGCATCGCCGTGCCGCCGCTGTCGAACACGCTCATCTCGCTGGTCAAGGACACCTCGCTCGTGTCGGTCGTGCTCCTCACCGACGTCACGCGCGTCCTCAACCAGCAGGCGTCGGCGTCGTTCGACTACCTGCCGCTGTACCTGCTGGGCGGCCTGTACTACTGGATCGTCTGCACCGTGCTCTCGGTGGCGCAGGGACGCCTCGAGACCCGACTGAACAGGTACGTGACGCCATGACCACGCCGTCGCTCCTGCAGGCCCGCGGCCTGCGCAAGACCTTCGGCGACAACGTCGTGCTCGACGGTGTCGACCTCGACGTCCCCGAGGGCACCACCAGCGCCATCATCGGCCCGTCGGGGTCGGGCAAGACGACCCTGCTGCGCTCGCTGAACGCGCTCACCGTGCCCGATGCCGGCACGGTGTCGATCGGCGACGTGTCGGTCGACTTCGGGTCGCTGCCGCGCGGCAAGGAGGGGCGTCGGGCCTGCGAGCGGCTGCGCGCGCAGAGCGGCATGGTGTTCCAGTCCCACGAGCTCTTCCCGCACCGCACCGTGCTCGGCAACCTCGTCGAGGGACCCGTGCAGGTGCAGGGCGAGGACCCCGACGAGGCCGCCGCACGCGCCCGCGCACTGCTCGAGCAGGTAGGGCTCGCCGGACGCGAGGACGCGTACCCGTCGCAGCTCTCGGGCGGCCAGCAGCAGCGCGTCGGCATCGCCCGTGCACTGGCGCTGCGTCCCCGCGTGGTGCTGCTCGACGAGCCGACGTCGGCGCTCGACCCCGAGCTCGTCGGCGAGGTGCTCGCCGTCGTGCGCGACCTCGCCTCGCAGGGATGGACGATGGTGGTCGTGACGCACGAGATCCGGTTCGCGGCCGACGTGGCGGACACGGTCGTCTTCGTCGACGGCGGGCACGTCGTCGAGCGCGGACCCGCACGCGACGTCGTCGACGCGCCCCAGCACGAGCGCACGCAGCGCTTCCTCGAGCGCGTGCTGCACCCGGGGTGATGATCATGACGGTCCCGGGACTGGCCGTGTCGCCGGACGGTCCGTAGGCTTGCGCCTCGTGGCGGACGCACCGATCGGGATCTTCGACTCAGGCTTCGGCGGCCTGACGGTCGCTCGAGCGGTGATCGACCAGCTGCCCCACGAGGCCGTGCTGTACCTCGGCGACACCGCCCGTCAGCCCTACGGACCCCAGCCCATCCCGGCGGTCCGCGAGTTCGCGCTCGAGTGCCTCGACCACCTCGTCGCGCACGGCGTGAAGATGCTGGTCATCGCCTGCAACTCCGCGAGCGCCGCCGTGCTGCGCGACGCTCGCGAGCGCTACGACGTGCCCGTCGTCGAGGTGATCGTGCCCGCCACGCGGCGCGCGGCGCGAGCCACCCGCAACGGTCGGGTCGGCGTCATCTGCACCCGCGCGACCGCTGCGTCCCGGGCGTACGACGACGCCTTCGCCGCCAACCCCGGCATCGAGCTGTTCACGCAGGCGTGCCCCGACTTCGTCGACCTCGTGGAACGTGGCGTCACGAGCGGGCCCGAGGTCACCGCCGCCGCGGAGGAGTACCTCGCGCCGCTGCGCGAGGCGGGTGTCGACACGCTCGTGCTCGGCTGCACGCACTACCCTCTCCTGACCGGGGCGATCGCCCTGGCCATGGGCGAGGAGGTCACCTTGGTCTCGAGTGCGGAGGAGACGGCGAAGGACGTGTACGCCCGTCTGGTCCAGGACGACCTGCTCCGCGACCCCGCGGCGGGTGCACCCGAGCACCGCTTCCTCACCACCGGCCGACCCGACGAGTTCGGCGTGCTCGGCCGACGCTTCCTCGGTCCCGAGGTCGGCTCGGTCGGCCAGTTCGCGCAGGTGGTCGCGTGAGGCTCACCATCGTCGGGTGCGCCGGGTCCTACCCCGGGCCCGACTCCGCGTCCAGCTGCTACCTCGTCGAGCACGAGGGCTTCCGGCTGCTGCTCGACCTCGGCAGCGGCGCGCTGGGTCCGCTGCAGCGCCACCTCGACCTGCGCGACGTCGACGCGGTGCTGCTGTCGCACCTGCACGCCGACCACTGCTTCGACCTCTCGGGCTTCTACGTGGTGAGCAAGTACCACCCGCAGGGCACCCTGCCGACGATCCCCGTGTACGCGCCACAGGGCGCCGGCCCGTTCCTCGCGAGCAGCTACGGGCGCACCGAGGGCCTGCAGATGGCCGACCAGTTCGACTTCCGCACGTGGGTCGACGGCGAGACCGTGCAGGTGGGCCCGTTCACGGTCACGCCGCGCCTCATGGACCACCCCGTCGAGGCGTACGGCATGCGCCTCGAGGTCGACGGGAAGGTGCTCGCGTACTCCGGCGACACCGCGCCCACCGAGGCCCTCGACGACGTCGCGCTCGGCGCCGACCTCTTCCTGTGCGAGGCGTCGTTCGTGGAGTCGGGGACGAACCCGCCGAACCTGCACCTGACCGGGGCGGAGGCCGGCGACTACGCCACCCGCGCGGGCGTCGGACGTCTGCTCGTCACCCACGTGCCCGCCTGGACCGACCGCGACGAGGTCGCCGCCGACACGCGCTCGACGTTCGCCGGAGAGTTCGTGCTCGTCGAGGCCGGGCAGGTCTACGACGTCTGACGGACGTCGGTAGGGTCGCGACCATGACCACCCGCGAGGACGGCCGCGCCGTCGACGAGCTGCGTCCGATCACGATCACCCGTCACTGGCTCGACCACGCCCAGGGCTCCTGCCTGGTCGAGTTCGGCCGGACGAAGGTGCTGTGCGCCGCGTCGGCCACCGAGGGCGTGCCGCGCTGGCGCAAGGGCTCCGGCCTCGGCTGGGTCACGGCCGAGTACGCGATGCTGCCGCAGGCCACCCACGACCGTTCGCAGCGCGAGTCGGTCAAGGGCCGGATCGGCGGTCGCACGCACGAGATCTCGCGCCTCGTCGGACGGTCGCTTCGCGCCGCGGTCGACGACAAGGCGCTCGGCGAGAACACGATCACCATCGACTGCGACGTGCTGCAGGCCGACGGCGGCACGCGGACGGCGGCCATCACGGGCGCCTACGTGGCCCTCGCCGACGCGGTCGCCCACCTGCGCGAGAAGGGCGCCCTCGCGGGCGAGCCGCTCGTGCAGTCGATCGCCGCGGTCAGCGTCGGCATCATCGACGGCACCCCGATGCTCGACCTGCCCTACGTCGAGGACGTCCGCGCCGAGACGGACATGAACGTCGTCATGACGGGGGAGGGCTCGTTCATCGAGATCCAGGGCACCGCCGAGGGCGCCCCCTTCGTCCGCTCCGAGCTCGACGCGCTGCTCGCGCTGGCCGAGAAGGGCTGCGCCGACCTGACGCGTCTGCAGCAGGAAGCCCTGCAGGCGTGACCCGCACCGTCGTGCTGGCGTCGAACAACGCCAAGAAGCTCGCGGAGCTGCAGCGCATCCTCGCGCCGCTCGTGCCGGACGTGCAGGTGCTCGGGCTGTCCGACGTCGCCGACTACCCCGAGCCGGCCGAGACCGAGCCGACGTTCGAGGGCAACGCGTTGATCAAGGCGCGGGCGTGCCTGGAGGCGACGGGACTGCCGTCGTTGGCCGACGACTCAGGGCTGTGCGTCGACGCGCTGAACGGGATGCCCGGGGTGCTGTCGGCGCGGTGGTCGGGGGTCCCGAGGAGCGAGCCCGGCGGGGGTGCCGGGCCGGGGGCGGCGCGGGAGACGCGCGACGCCGCCAACAACCGGCTGCTGCTGAGCCAGCTCTCCGAGGTCCCGCCGGAGCGTCGTACGGCCACGTTCGTCGCCGTGGTCGCGTTCTGCACGCCCGACGGGCAGGAGCACGTCGTCCGCGGCGAGATGCCGGGCCGCATCCTGCCGGCCGAGCAGGGCGAGGGCGGCTTCGGCTACGACCCGCTGTTCGCGGCCGACGGGTACGACGTGTCGACGGCGGAGCTCGCGCCGACGGAGAAGGACGCCATCAGCCACCGGGGCCGCGCGCTGACGCAGGTCGCACCGCTGGTGGCGCGTGCGCTGGGCGACTAGCGCGCGCGATCCGTCGCCGCTCGGGCCGTCGACTCCCGCTCGACCGCGGTGAGACCGGGTGATCCGGGAGCAGGCCGGTCGAGGGCGTCGACCACCACGTCGGCCAGCGCGAGGCTGCCGGACAGGGTGGGGTGGACGCCGTCGATGGTGCGTCCGTGCCGGTCGAGGGCACCCCGCGTGGGCACGTACTCGAGCCCCTCGCGGAGCGCGGCGGTGTGCACGATGGACGTCACGCGACGCTGCTGCCACGGCTCGGTCGGGCCCCACGGCGGACCCAGCACCAGGATCCGGGTGCTCTCGGGCATCCGGCGCTTGACCAGCCGGAGGTAGCGCGTGACGGCCTCCTGCACGGCCGCGTCGGAGGAGGGGACCAGACGACCCTCCGCGCACGACGCCCAGTCGTTGCGGCCGCCCTCGACGATGAACACCGACGGCGCAGGACCACGGAACGCGGCGCGGCGCTGGACGAACGTGTCGCCGGTGCAGCCCATGCCCGGACGCAGGTAGCCCGACCCGGACTGCGCGTACGTGCGCACGGGCGTGTCGTAGTGGCGGGCCACGAAGCTCCACCAGCCCTGGTGCCGGCTGCCGGGCTCGTCGTCGTAGCGGGCCGTGATGGAGTCGCCGACGACCACGATGCCGCGCGGGAACGGGTTGCGCGCGGCGACGGGCTCGCCCAGGACGGCCTGCTGGTCGGCGACCGTGGGCTCGCTGCCGACCGCACCCTGGTGACCCAGCGTGATCGCGAGGCTGGCGAGCAGACCGAGCACGAGGGCGCTGACGAGGACGTGTCGGTGGAGGGTACGTCGTGCCATCGTCTCGCTCTGTCCTCCCGTCGTCGCTCGTCCTCCCCAGCCTACGTCGCCCACGTCGAGTCGGGGCACGGAGTGACCGATGGCTCAGTGACCACCCGCGAAGCCGTGCTGGCGCCAGGCCTCGTAGACGACGATCGCGGCGCAGTTCGCGAGGTTCATCGAGCGTCGGGCGGGCAGCATCGGCAGGCGCAGCCGGTCGGTCACGCGGGGGTGCTGCTGCACCTCCTCGGGCAGACCGCTCGGCTCGGCGCCGAACAGCAGGACGTCGCCGGGCTCGTACGCGACGTCGGTGTAGGCGCGGGTCGCGCCGGTGGTGAAGGCGAAGACCCGCGCGTCGCCGAGGGCGGTCAGCGCCGCCTCGAGGTCGGCGTGCACGTGCAGCGTGGCGAGGTCGTGGTAGTCGAGCCCGGCGCGTCGCAGCTTCGGCTCCGACAGGTCGAAGCCGAGGGGCTCGACGAGGTGCAGCTCCGCCCCGGTGGCGGCGGCGAGCCGGATCGTGTTCCCGGTGTTGCCCGGGATGCGCGGCTCGTGGAACAGGACACGGAACATGACGCCGTCACTCTAGGATGTCGGGCATGCCCGGACCCCACCCCCTCGGCCAGCCCCGGGTCCACGTGACCCACACCTTCCGTTCCGCGCCCGCCGACGTGTTCGCCGCGCTCGGCGAGCACGAGAACCTCGGCCGGCTGTTCGGCGCGAGCATCACCCGCCTGCGCGACGGGGAGACGTCGCGCAACGGCGTCGGCTCGGCGCGGACGCTGAAGATCGGCCCGCTGCCCGCGTTCGTCGAGACCGTCGTGGTCTCCGAGCCCGACGAGCGCATCGAGTACGAGATCACCCAGGGCAGTCCGCTCCGCGGCCACCGCGGCATCCAGCTCTTCACGCCGACGGCGGACGGCGGCACGCTGCTCGACTACACCATCCACTTCGACGCGCCGGTCCCTGGCGTGGCCGGCGTGGTCGCGAAGGTGCTGACCCAGAAGATCTCCGCGGGGCTGCCGCGGCTGCTGCCCTGACGGCGTCGGGGCAGCCGGGCTCAGAGCTCGTGCTCCCACGGCGGCTGGGCGCCTGCCCGGGCCACGACGAACGCCGAGCAGCGTGACGCGAAGTCGGTGACCTCGCGCCACAGCGACAGGTCGGCGGCGTGCAGGCGCGTGCTGCCGACGACCCCGTCGAGCCCGTCGTCCTTCAGGGCCGCGATGAGGCCCGACATGAACGCGTCGCCGGCGCCGACCGTGTCGACGACGTGCTCGGCCAGGGCGCGCGAGGCGATCGAGCCGCGGTGCGTGTACGTGCGTGCACCCCGCGGACCCATCGTCATCACCACGGCGGCGGGGCCGGCAGCCAGCCAGCTGCGCGCGGTGTCAGCCGGGTCGCTGTGCGGCTCGAGCCAGGCGAGGTCCTCGTCGCTGACCTTGACGACGTCGCACAGCGGCAGCAGCGACTCCACGCGGTCGAGCGCCTCCGCCCGGCTGGGCAGCAGGCTCGGCCGCACGTTGGGGTCGAAGGTCACCGTGCACATCGGGGCGAGGCGGCGCAGGGCGTCCTCCACCTCGTCCGCGCCCGGGTCGAGGAACGCGGCGATCGACCCCGTGTGGATGATGTCGGGCACCTCCTCGGCCCAGATCCGACCCGGGTCCCAGACGATGTCGAACTCGTAGGTCGCGCTGCCGTCGTCGGCGAGCGTCGCCACGGCCGTGGAGGTGCGCTCCAGCTGCTTGAGCCCCGGCATGAGGCGCACGCCGGACTCGGCGAGGTGCATCCGCACCAGCGCTCCGAGGTCGTCGGTGGCCAGGCTCGTGGCCAGCACGGGGGTCACGCCCAGCCGACCGAGCCCGACCGCGACGTTCGCGGGACTGCCGCCGGGGTGCTCGGACCGGGAGCCGTCGGACCGTTCGACGATGTCGACGAGGGACTCACCGATGACGAGGACCATGCGCACAGTGTGCCGGTCGAGTGGCTCGCCGCACGAGGCGCTCCGGCCAGGTGTGTCGCCCAGGTGTGTGCCCCAGTGCCGGTGACAGGACTCGAACCTGCACGCCCAGGGGCACAGGAACCTAAATCCTGCGTGTCTACCAGTTCCACCACACCGGCGGGTGCGGGCCCGAGTCTAGTGCGGCGCCGACCTCAGGCGGCGTCGAGGCCGAGGTCGCGGCGCAGCTTCGCCACGTGACCCGTCGCCTTCACGTTGTACTGCGCCAGCTCGACCGTGCCGTCCTCGCCGACGACGACCGTCGAGCGGATGACGCCCTCCACGACCTTGCCGTACAGCTTCTTCTCCCCGAACGCGCCCCAGGCCGTCATGACCGCCTTGTCGACGTCGGACAGCAGCGTGATGGTGAGGCCGTCGCGCTCACGGAACTTCTGCAGCTTCTCCGGCTTGTCCGGGCTGATGCCGAGCACCGTGTAGCCCTCGGCCTGCAGCCGGTCGATCGAGTCGGAGAAGTCGCACGCCTGCTTCGTGCAGCCGGGCGTCATGGCCGCGGGGTAGAAGTACACGATCACCTTCTGGCCGCGCAGGTCCGAGAGCGTCACCTCCGCGCCGGTGTCGTCCGGGAGGGTGAAGTCGGGTGCGGTGTCACCGGGCTGCAGTCGCGTCGTCATGGGTCCTATCCTTGCAAGGTCAGTCCGACCCGACGAGAGGCACCTTGTGACGTCACAGAGCGACGAGCTGGTCGACGAGATCGAGCAGATCCGCGAGCGCCTGGCCGACACCGTCGACGCCCTGGTCGACCGGACGAACCCCAAGAACATCGCCCGCCGGACCCTGGAGGACGTCAAGGGCCGCTTCGTCGCCCCCGACGGCAGCCTGCGCTACGAGAACGTCGTGCCGGTCGTCCTCGGCGTCGTGGGCACGGTCGCCGCCGTCGTCGTCCTGCGCAAGGTGCTGGGCTGACCATGGCCGAGCGCGGCAAGCTCGCGATCCGGATGCTGCACGACCGGCTGCTCGTCTCCCTCGACGACGAGGCGGGGGAGCGGCGCTCCGGCGGCGGCATCCTGATCCCGGCCACGGCCGCCATGGGCAAGCGCCTCTCGTGGGCCAAGGTCGAGGCGACGGGCGCGCACGTGCGCGCGGTCGAGGTCGGCGACCGGGTCCTCTTCGACCCGGAGGAGCGGGCGGAGGTCGAGGTGCGCGGCGAGAGCTTCGTGCTGCTGCGCGAGCGCGACCTGCACGCCGTCGCCTCCGAGCGCATCGAGGAGGGCCAGACCGGCCTGTACCTGTGAGGGTGCGGCGGACGGTGGCGGCCACGGGCCGCGGCCAGGGAGCGGAGGACGGATGAGCGGGACCGGACGTGAGGTGCCCCTGCGCCGCATCCGGCTGCTGCGCAGCGAGGAGACGTTCGTCGACCGCCTGCGTCTGCTCCGTCGTCGCTGGCGGCTCATGCTCCGCCTCGGGGCCGCGTCGTCGCTCGCCTTCCTCGTGGCCACCCAGGTGTTCGGCCACCAGCAGGCGTTCTTCGCGCCCATCGCCGCGGTCGTCGTCATCACCGCGGGAGGTGGGCTGCGCGGACGCACGCTCTTCGAGGTGGTCGTCGGCGTCGCGCTGGGCGTGCTGGTGGGCGAGCTGATCATCCTCACCATCGGACGTGGTCCGGCGCAGATGGCTCTCGTCGTGCTCCTGACCGTCGCCGCGGCCACCCTCACCGGCATCCGCGGGCTCGCGCTCACCCAGGCGGCCAGCTCGGCCGTCCTGCTGGCCGCCGTCGTGCCCGTGCCGGGTGCGGGCAACCCTGCCCTGACCCGGTTCCTCGACGCGCTCGTCGGAGGCCTCTGCGGCATGGCCATGGTGCTGCTGATCCCGCGCAACCCCGTGCGCGACATCGACGCCGAGGTCCAGCGGCTCCTGCGGCAGCTCGCCTCGGTGCTCCGTGGCACCGGCCGGGCGCTGCGCGAGTCGGACTCGACGGTCGCCGACGACGCGCTCACGCGGGCCCGAGGCCTGCAGAGCAGCATCGAGTCGCTCGACGCGACCGCCGCCAACGTCAGCGAGATCGCGCGCATGTCCCCGCTGCGGTGGCGCCAGCGCGACCACCTGGCCCTCTACGTCGGGGCGGTGCGCGACTTCGACAACGCCATCCGGGACGCCCGGGTCCTGGCCCGCCGCGCCAGCGCCATGCTGCGCCACGGCGAGACGGGCCCCGACGCGCTCTGGCTGTCGGTCGAGGAGCTCGCCGAGGCGGTCGACCTCGTCGCCGACGACCTGTCGACGCTCGACGACTTCGCCGGTGCGCGCGAGCGGCTCGTCGCCGCGGTCCGCATCGCGGTCGAGGCGCTGCCCGCCACGATGACCCTCAACACGGCGGCCATCACCGCCCAGGTCCGGTCCATCGCCGCCGACCTGCTGTACGTCTGCGGTGCCACGCGCGACGAGATCGACGAGGCGCTCGACGTCGGTCCCTGAGCCGGTCGTCCGTGCCGGCAGCCTCGACGCGCCGACGCAAGGGGTGGCGCCCCGGCGTCGCGGTGCGCTACGTTGCTCTCACCCGACCGCCCGAGGAGGTGAGCCGCATGACCCAGACCACGACCCCGATCGCCTTCGATCGCGCGTCCGCCGTCGCGTCCTTCGGCACCCACGTCCTCGGAGCAGTCCCTCGTTAGCCGGCACCAGCTGCCCGGCCCCCGAGCCGCTCCGGACCCCGTGTCCTGAGCGGCTCTTCTCGTGTCCGCCCACGACGTCCGTCCCTTCGATCCCACCCTGTCCTCGATCCCACCCACCCGACTCACAGAGAGGAGGCGCGCAATGAACCAGCACGACGACATCGACACCTTGCCCGCAGACACCCCGACGACCACCCAGATCGCCACGACCCCCACCCGGGTCGACCGAGACGGACACGACGTCACCACGACATCCGGAGAGGGGGTGAACGCGATGGCCAGGAAGCCCGAACGCTCCCGTGCCCGCCGCAAGCGCGCCTGGGACGAGATGTCCGACACCGACCGTCAGGTCCTGCTGGAGGCCGTCCGACAGCGCCGCGAGATGCAGGCGCTGCAGGACGCCCACCGGCTGCAGATGCTGACCCAGAGGTAGACGCCACGCGTCGCGAGGGGCCCCGTCCACCTGGACGGGGCCCCTCCTCGTCCCCGGACCACGACGCCCTCCCCGCGTTCTGTGGAGATGATGACGATCTCCCGCGCGGAGACCGTCTCAAGGTCCACAGAACGCGGGAACGAGGGAGCAGCGGCGGGGGGTGCTGGGGCCGGCCTGGTGCCGTGAGCGTGGCGCCGCTCTGCGACGATGAGCACGATGAGCGGCGTCCTGGAGGGGTTCACCACCATCGGCGCCCTGATCGCGCTCGGTGCCCTGCTGGCGCACCTGCGGGTCTTCGACCTCAGCGCCCAGGTCGTGCTGTCGCGGCTCGCGTTCTACGTCGCGAGCCCGGCCCTGATGATCACGGTGCTGCAGGACGCCGACGTCTCCGCGGTGCTGTCGCGCAACCTCGTCGCCACCGGCTGCGCCGTGGTCACGGTCGTCCTGCTCTACGTGGCGGTGGCGCGGCTGGTGCTGCGCCAGGGTCTCGCCGACACGGTGGTCGGCGCGCTCTGCTCGGCGTACGTCAACGCCGGCAACCTCGGTCTGCCGATCGCGGCCTACGTGCTCGGCGACGCTGCGCTCGTCGCGCCGACCCTGCTGCTGCAGATGCTGGTGCTGCAGCCGATCGCCCTCGCGGTGCTCGACGTCGCCGTCGCGGAGCACCGGGTGCCGTGGCACCGCTTCGTCACCCGACCGCTGCGCACGCCCCTGACCGTCGGGTCGCTGCTCGGGCTCACCCTCTCGCTCACCGACGTGCGGCTCCCTCGGCTCGTCGACGAGCCGCTCGGCCTCGTCGGGGCCATGGCGGTGCCCGCCATGCTGATCGCCTACGGCGTCTCGCTGCGGCTCGGACCCCGCCCGGGCAGCGGTGGCAGCGCACCGGTGCTCGCGCTGATCGTGACGCTGAAGCTCGTGGTGCAGCCCGTGGTGGCGTACACGGTCGGCCGCTTCGCGCTCGGCATGGAGGGAGCCCCGCTGCTGGCCGTCACCGTGCTCGCCGCGCTGCCCGCCGCGCAGAACATCTTCGTCATCGCCGTGCGCTACGACCGCTCCACGGTGCTGGCGCGGGACGCCGTCTTCGCCACCACCGTGCTGTCGGTGCCCGCCGTCGCCGTCGCGGCAGCCGTCGTCGGCTGACGCCGGACGCACGCAGGGCCCCGTCCACGCGGACGGGGCCCTGCCTGCGGGTGGTCAGCGACCCTGCAGCGCCTCGTGGAAGGCGAGGATGCGCCGCGCGTCGCGCACGTGCAGCTCCTCCACCATCTTGCCGTTGAAGGTCACGACGCCCTGCCCGGCGGCCTTCGCCTCCTCGAACGTGTCGATGAGGCCCTGCGCGCGCTCGACGTCGTCGGCCGACGGCGCGAACGCGACGTTCGCGGGCTCCACCTGCGAGGGGTGGATGAGCGTCTTGCCGTCGAAGCCCATCTCCCGACCCTGGCGCGCCTCGGCCTCGAAGCCCTCCGGGTCCTTCACCGCGTTGTACACGCCGTCGATGACCACCTTGCCGGCCGCGCGCACCGCCAGCAGCGTCCACGCGAGCGACGTCAGCACCGTCGCGTTGCGACCGGGGACGTGCAGGCCGTACGTCTCGTTGACGATGTCGTTCGTGCCCATGACGACGACCGTGAGCCGCTCGTGGGCCGCCGCGATCTCCTCCGCGTGCAGCAGCGCGCGCGGCGTCTCGATCATCGCCCAGAGCTGCGTGTGGTCCGGCGCGCCGTGCCGCTCCAGCGCCTCGACGAGCGCGAGCACCTGCTCCGCCGACTCGACCTTCGGCACAAGGATCGCGTCGGGACCGGCCTGGCTCGCCGCCTCGACGTCCGCGTCGTGCCACTCGGTGCCGATCGAGTTCACGCGGATCGCCAGCTCGCGATGGCCGTACTCGCCGGACCGGACCGCCGCGACCACGTTCTCGCGACCCTGGACCTTGGCGTCCGGGGCCACCGAGTCCTCGAGGTCGAGGATCAGCGCGTCGGCGTCGATCGACTTCGCCTTCTCGAGCGCGCGCTCGTTCGCGCCCGGCATGTACAGCACCGAGCGGCGGGGACGGATGGGGGCGGGAGTGGTGCTCACAGGGCGTACAGCTCCTTCAGCTCGGGGTCGCGCTCGGCCAGCTCACGGGCCAGGTCCAGCATCACGAGGCACTGCTTGCAGGACGCGTCGTCCTCCATCTTGCCGTTGATCATGACCGCACCGGAGCCGTCGCCCATCGCCTCGACGACCTCCTTCGCGTGCGCCACGTCCTCGGCGCTCGGGGAGAACACCTTCTTCGCGATGTCGATCTGCACCGGGTGCAGGCTCCACGCGCCCACGCAGCCCAGCAGGAACGCGTTGCGGAACTGGTCCTCGCACGCCACGACGTCCTTGATGTCGCCGAACGGGCCGTAGAACGGGAGGATGTCGTTCGCGGCGCAGGCGTCGACCATGCGCGCGATCGTGTAGTGCCACAGGTCCTGCTGGTAGGTCGTGCGACCCCCGGTGAGGTCCTCACCCGTCGGGTCCTGACGCACCAGGTAGCCCGGGTGCCCGCCGCCGACACGCGTCGTCTTCATGCGACGGCTCGCCGCGAGGTCGGCCGGGCCGAGGCTGATGCCCTGCATGCGCGGGCTCGCCGCCGCGATCTCCTCGACGTTCGTCATGCCGAGCGCGGTCTCGAGGATCGCGTGCACCAGCAGCGGCTTGCGCACGTTCCCCTTCGCCTCCAGCTGCGCCAGCAGCCGGTCGACGTAGTGGATGTCCTGCGCACCCTCCACCTTCGGCACCATGATGACGTCGAGCTTGTCGCCGACCTCCGTCACCAGCGTCGTCAGGTCGTCGAGGACCCACGGCGAGTCGAGGCTGTTCACGCGCACCCAGAGCTGCGTGTCGCCGAAGTCGGTCGCCTTCGCGATGTCGACGAGACCCTGGCGAGCGGCCTCCTTCTTCTCGGTCTTGATCGCGTCCTCGAGGTTGCCGAGGATGATGTCGACCTTCTTCGCGATGTCCGGCACCTTGGCCGCCATCTTCTCGTTGCTCGGGTCGAAGAAGTGGATCATCCGGGACGGACGGAACGGCACCTCGGACAGCGGAGCGGGCGCTCCGACCGCGAGGGGACGGAGGAATGCACGGGGGTTGCGCACGTGGCTTCTCTTCCTGCAGACGGCGGGACTGCCCGTCAGTATGGCCGGGCTTCGTGACTCGTGAGTAGGGCGGGTGTCACTGTTCACTTTGCCGCCCACGGCCCGGCGCCCCCGCCAGGGCGGTAGGTGACGCGCGGAACGACGCGTGCAGGTAGGTCGCGCGCGGTACCGACCCTCGCTGACGCGCGTCACCTACCGCCGACGAGTCAGCGCAGGGAGGCGACGACCCGGTCGCGGCGGGCGCCGGTGTCGCGCACCCACCCGTCGGGGGAGTCCTCGGCGCTCCAGCGTCGACCGTCGAAGGAGACGGCGGCGACCTTCAGGTGCTCGGCGTTGGCCACCAGGTAGTGCGCCAGCGCCCAGCCGCGTGCCCGCACGTCGGCCCGGGCGCCCGCGAACCGGAACGTCAGCTCGTCCTGCGCCTCGTCGCTCGTGTGCTCGATCTCGCCGAACGCCGCGTCGACGTCGGCCGCGACGCTGCGCACGTTCCCGCCGCCCACCGGGTTCAGCTGGCACGTGAACGCCGCCGGGCTGTAGCCGCGCAGGGCCGACGACAGCGCCCGCGCGTAGTCCTCGTGCTGCGCGTAGGCGCCCGGGAAGGCGGAGCGCTGCACCTCCTGCGCCGCGACGGTGATCCGCTTGCTCGCGTACCCGTCGACCTTCTCGAGCCCGTCGTAGAACCTGCCGATCGCGTACGCCGGGTCCATGATCTGGTCGACCGTGCCCCAGCCCTGCGACGGACGCTGCTGGAACAGCCCGACCGAGTCGCGGTCGCCGTAGTCGATGTTGCGGATCTTCGACTCCTGGAACGCGGTCGCGATCGCGATCGTCGTCGCCCGCGGCGGCAGTCCCCGGTTCTGCGCCAGCGCTGCCATCAACGACGACCAGCGCGCCTGCTCGACGTCGACCTGTGCCACCGTGTCGCCCACGCGGGCCACGCAGTACTCGCTGCGACGCGGCTGGCGGTCGGTGAAGACCGTGACCACCAGGCCACCGGCCACCAGCACGGTGACGAGGAGGACCCAGCGCAGCTTCACGGCGCCACCCTAGGCAGACGGACCCACCCGCGGGCGACGACGCGAGGGCACGACGTCGCACCGGTCGCGCACCGCCGCGGGTCCGCCCCCGGTGGCCGGGCCGCGGCGACGTCGCTCAGTTGGCGTGCAGGTCGGAGTTGAGCTCGATGCCGCGACGCTCGCCACGCGGTCGCGCCTCGACCTGGCCGGTCTCGCTGTTGGTGAGGAACAGCAGGTTGTCCTGGCCGCTCAGCTCGGCCGCCTTGACGACCGTGCCGTCCGGGGTGCGCACCTTCGTGCCGGCGGTGACGTAGCAGCCGGCCGCCACGACGCAGTCGTCGCCGAGGGAGATGCCGATGCCCGAGTTCGCGCCGAGCAGGCTCCCGCTGCCGATGGAGATGACCTGCGTGCCGCCGCCGGAGAGCGTGCCCATGATGCTGGCACCGCCGCCGATGTCGGTGCCGTCGCCGACCACGACGCCCGCCGAGATCCGACCCTCGACCATCGCGTGGCCGAGCGTCCCGGCGTTGAAGTTCACGAAGCCCTCGTGCATGACGGTGGTGCCCTCCGCGAGGTGCGCACCGAGCCGCACCCGGTCGGCGTCGCCGATGCGCACGCCGGAGGGGATGACGTAGTCGGTCATGCGCGGGAACTTGTCGATGCTCGTGACGTTCACCGTCAGACCGGCGGCGCGGGCGCGGGCGCGGGTGCGCTCGAAGCCGGCGACGGCGCACGGGCCGATCGTCGTCCACACGACGTTCGTGAGCAGGCCGAACTGGCCGTCGAGGCTGAGGCCGTGCGGCTTGACGAGCCGGTGCGACAGCAGGTGCAGGCGCAGCCACACGTCGTAGGTGTCGGCAGGAGCGGCGGCGAGGTCGTCGACGACGACGTGCACGACCGCCTTGCGCACCTGACGGACCGGATCGTCGCCCGTCAGCGCGGTGAGCTCCTCGGGCTCCGGGTCGTGCGCCGGGACGCCGAGACGGGGCTCGGGGAACCAGACGTCGAGGACGTCGCCGTCCTCGGTGAGGGTGGCCAGACCGTACCCGTGCGCGCTGTTCTCGCTCATGGGAGCCAATCTATCGAGCCGTGGCTGGCCGCTGTCGGGGAGCGGGTCTAGCGTGAGACGCATGCCTCTCGTCACCTGGAAGGACCTCTGCATCGACGCGGGCGACCCGACCTCCGCGGCTCCGTCGTGGGCGGCGCTGCTCGGTCTCGACGCGGTCCTCGACGGTGACGACGCGCACCTCGTGGGGCCGACGCCCGAGCACACCGTCTGGGTCAACCGCGTGCCCGAGCCGAAGACCGTCAAGGACCGTGTGCACCTCGACGTCCACGCCGCCGAGGAGGTGCCGCCGGGGACGACGCGGCTCAGTGCGGAGGGAGCGTTCCGCTGGACCGTCGTCGCCGGGCCCGAGGGCGACGAGGTCTGCACGTTCGTGCGCGACGCCGTGCCCGCGTACCGGCTCTACGAGGTCTGCGTCGACGTCGTCGACCACCGCGCCGCGGCCGCCTGGTGGCAGGGCGTGTGGGGAGGGCAGGTCGGCACCGACGCCGACGGCGGCTTCAGCTGGGTCGAGGACGTGCCCGGGCTGCCGTGCGAAGGCGTCGTGTTCTGCTCGGTGCCCGAGCCCAAGACGGTCAAGAACCGGATCCACTGGGACGTCACGCTCGCCGACGGCACGGTCGCAGACCTCGTCGAGCGCGGGGCGACGCTCCTGCGACGTCCCGACGACGAGGTGCGCTGGACGGTCATGGCCGACCCCGACGGCAACGAGTTCTGCGTGTTCGAGCGAGCCGACGCGTGAGCGTCCTGCGGGTGCTCGACCCCGCCGACGCGGAGGTGCTGAGCCGGCTCTGGACCGACCACCGGGCTCACCTCGATCCGTGGAGCCCGTCCCGACCCGACCGCTTCTACACGGTCGAGGGACAGCTCGAGGTGGTCGAGGCGCGGCTGCTCGCGATGGCCGAAGGACGGGGCGCCTACTTCGTGGTGGTCGAGGAGGGCGGCGAGGTCGTCGGCGAGCTCAACCTCAACGACGTCGTGCGCGGTGCCTTCGAGAACGCCCACCTGGGATACTGGCTCGCCGCCGACGTGCAGGGTCGCGGGCTCATGACCCGCGCCGTCGAGGAGGCGTCCGTGCACGCCTTCGAGGTGCTCGGCCTGCACCGTCTGCAGGCCGGCACCCTCGTGCACAACCACCGTTCGCAGGCGGTGCTCGAGCGGTGCGGCTTCGAACGGTTCGGCGTCGCCCCGCAGTACCTGCGCATCCAGGGACGGTGGCAGGACCACGTGCTCTTCCAGCGCCTCGCTCCCAGCGCGCCGCGGCTCTAGTAACGGGCCGAGAACCCGCCGTCGGCGTTCAGCAGCTGACCCGAGACCCAGCGTCCGGCGGGGGACAGCAGGAACGCGACGACGTCGGCGATGTCGCGCTGCGTGCCCAGTCGGCCCAGCGGGTGGTGCGGCAGGAGACCGGCGCGCAGCTCGTCGTCCATCCATCCTGTGTCGACCGGCCCCGGATTCAGCACGTTCGCGCTGATCCCCATCGGGCCCAGCTCGCGCGCTGCCGAGATCACGATGCGATCGAGCGCGCCCTTGGAGGCGCCGTAGGGCAGGTTGCCGGTTGTGTGGTCGCTCGTGAGGGCGACGACGGCGCCGCCGCCCTCGGGCACCTGGCGCGCGAAGCCGGCGATGAGCAGCAGATTCGCGCGGGCGTTCACGGCGACGTGCCGGTCGAAGCTCTCAGCGGTCGTGTCCAGCAGGCCGCTCTCCACGCCGTGCGCGTGGCTGAGCACGAGTGCGCCCACCGGTCCGCGCTCACGGGTGACGGCGGCGAGCAGGTCGTCGGGGCCGTGCGGGGTGGACAGGTCGACGTCGTGGTCGGTGCCGTGCAGATCGGACGTCGCCACCTCCCAGCCGTCCTCCACGAGTCGAGGCACGATGGCGGCGGCGAGGCTGTCCGGTCGGGCCGCCCCGGTCACGAGTGCGACGGGCATGCATCGCACCCTAGCGTCGACGGCGCTGCGCGACCCCGACCACGAAGGCTGCTTGGCCGAGGTGCTGCAGGGTGTCGCCCAGGACGCTGACCAGGCGCACCCCGGCGGTGACCGGCGGGTCCCAGTCCTCGTCGACCACGCGCGCGAGCTCGGCACCGTCGACGCGGTCGAGGTAGGCGAGGGTCAGCGCGTGCACGTCACCGTGGTAGCGCGCCACCAGGTCGGGGTCGGTGCGGACGGCCGCGACCTGGTCGCTGTCGTGCCCGTAGCCGATGTCGCCGGGCTCGAAGGGGAGGGCGAAGAGGTCGCGCCAGCGCTCCCACGCCTGGTCGGTGCCGGCCAGCCCGGCCACGTGGTCGTCCTGCACGCGAGCGAGGTGCCACAGGAGCCAGATCGGGGTGTTCGCGTCGGGGTCGACGCGGTACGTCGCGGTGCGCTCGTCGAGGTCGGCGCACTGCTGCTCGACCAGCTCGCGGACCCTCCCGAACGCGTCGCGCAGCACGTCGGACGTCGTCAGGCGCTCGTTCATCGGACCACCAGGCCTTCTCGTCGGTCCCAGACGACCTCGGTGGCCTTGTCGTCGCGGACGGCGGCCAGCACGGCGTCGACGACCTCGGCGGCAGAGAGGGGTTCCGGGAGCTTGGGTGGCTCGCCGGCGAGTGCGTGCGCGGCGAGGTCGGTGTCGAGGTGCGGGGGTCGGACGTCGACGATGCGGGTGCTGCGGCGACGTTCGCGACGCACGACCGTGAGCCACGCCGAGAGCGCGGCCTTCGCGGCGGAGTAGTCGGCCATGCCGGCGGTGGGCGCGTCGGCGAGGATCGCCGAGAGCACCACGGCCACGCCGCCGTCCAGGTGGGGGAGGGCCGCGCGCACGACGCCGGTCGCGCCGAGCGTGTTGACGGCGAACAGCTCCTCGGCGACGGCGGGGTCGGTGTCGACGGCCGACCCGAACGCGGGCACCCCGGTCGCGACGACGAGCAGGTCGAGCCCGCCGAGCGCCTCGACGGCCTCCCCGATCGTGGCCGCGGCACGCTCGACGTCGACGACGTCGAGCTCGTACGCCGGCGCTGCCAGCTCCGACGCGACGGCCGCGAGCCGGTCGGCGTCGCGTCCGGTGACCGCCAGCCGCGCCCCGGCCCCGTGCAGCGCCCGCGCGACACCTCCTCCGAGGGCGCCGGTGGCCCCGACGACGAGGACGCGGGCGTCGGTGATCTCCATGCGTTCGACGCTACGCGCGAGGGCGCGTGGCGCAACGTGAGTGCGGCTCGTCGTCGACCTGCGGGTGCGTGGGTGGTGGTGGTCGTGGACTTGCGGGTGCGCTTCCGCAGGGGTCGTGACCTTGCTGGCGCGCTGCCTCGGCTGGCGCTGGGGGTGGTCTCCGAAAGGGCCTCGACCGGGCGGCTGGCAACCGCGCTGGGTTGGGCACTCGGGCTGCGGCTCGCGTGATGCGCACGGTTCTGCATCGGTGCGTGGGAGGGTCAACGGTTCTGCATTTGCTACGGGATCCCGTCGCCAACGCAGAATCGTTCGGCCTCAAGCGCGTGAAGAAAGAATCGTGGGTGCACTTGGGGGTGGGGTGGGCAGCGCTTCTCCCTTCGCGTGGCACGGTCCACCAGAAGGGAGAAGCCCTGCCACGTCTGACCCTGTCGGCGGTGGATTCTCCACCTGTACAGCGCTGAGAAGGTTGCAGATCCACCGATGGGACGCGCACACGCAGAATCTTGCGTCCCGCGCGGCCCGCAGCCCGAGACCCCAGAGCAGCGACCGCCCAGCCGCCCGGTCGAGGCCCTTTCGGAGCGCAGGACGAGTCGAAGCCGCGCCAGCGCAGCCCCGAAGCCGCACCGACGCAGCCGCGGGGGAGGGGCGGCCGCGCCCTAGAGTGGGCGCCATGGCCGTGCTCGACCCGACCCGCGACATCGTCCAGCTCACCGCAGACCTCTGCGACATCGCGTCGGAGAGTCTCGACGAGGCCGAGATCGCCGACGCGGTGGAGGCGGTGCTGCTCGCGGCGCCGCACCTGACGGTCGTGCGCGACGGGCACACGCTCGTGGCCCGCACCGACCTCGGCCGGGCGGAGCGTGTGGTCATCGCCGGGCACCTCGACACCGTGCCCGCGAACGACAACTTCCCGACGCGCCTGGACGGCGACACGCTCTGGGGACTCGGCACGTGCGACATGAAGGGCGGCGTCGCCGTCGCGCTGCAGCTCGCGGCGACCGTCGCCGAGCCGGTGCGCGACGTCACCTACGTCTTCTACGAGGCCGAGGAGATCGCCGCGCGGTTCAACGGGCTCGGTCGGCTCGCGCGCGAACGTCCGGAGCTGCTCGCCGGCGACTTCGCGATCCTCATGGAGCCGTCCGTCGCGTCCGTGGAGGCGGGCTGCCAGGGCACGATCCGTGTCGACGTCGTCACCCGGGGCGAGCGTGCGCACGCCGCTCGGTCGTGGACCGGGCACAACGCCATCCACGACGCCGCCGAGGTGCTCGTGCGCCTGCGCGACTACGAGCCGCGGCGTGTCGTCATCGACGGGCTCGAGTACCGCGACGGGCTCAACGCCGTCGGCATCAGCGGCGGGGTGGCCGGCAACGTCGTGCCCGACCTCGCCACCGTCACGGTCAACTACCGCTTCGCGCCCGACCGGTCCGAGGACGACGCGCTGGCGCACCTGCGCGAGGTGTTCGACGGCTTCGAGCTGACCGTCACCGACTCCGCGCCCGGGGCGCTCCCCGGTCTCGACCAGCCTGCCGCCGCCGCGTTCGTCGAGACGCTCGGCGCCGAGCCGCGCCCGAAGTTCGGCTGGACCGACGTCGCGCAGTTCACGCAGCTCGGGATCCCCGCGGTCAACTACGGACCCGGCGACCCGATCTACGCCCACAAGCAGGACGAGCACGTTCCCGTCGCGCACCTGCGTTCCGTCGAGGACGCCCTCAGGAGATGGCTGACCGCATGAGCTACCAGAAGGGCCCGGTGCACCTGCGCCGCGGCCACGTCCCCAGCAGCACCACCGACCAGCGCCTGCTCGACTCGCGCGGCCCGACCGACTGGGTGCACACCGACCCGTGGCGCGTGCTGCGCATCCAGTCCGAGTTCGTCGAGGGCTTCGGTGCCCTGTCCGAGCTCGGTCCGGCCGTGGCCGTGTTCGGGTCCGCGCGCACGACGCCCGACGACCCGATGTACGAGAAGGCGCGCGAGGTGGCCGAGAAGCTCTGCGGGCTCGGGTACGCCGTCATCACCGGCGGCGGCCCGGGCGCCATGGAGGCGGCCAACCGCGGTGCCAGCGAGTGCGGCGGCGTGTCGGTCGGCCTGGGCATCGAGCTGCCGCACGAGCAGGGTCTCAACGAGTGGGTCGACCTCGGCATCAACTTCCGGTACTTCTTCGTCCGCAAGACGATGTTCGTGAAGTACTCGCAGGGCTACGTCGTCATGCCCGGCGGCTTCGGCACGCTCGACGAGCTGTTCGAGGCGCTCACGCTGTCGCAGACGGGCAAGGTCACGACCTTCCCGATCGTGCTGTTCGGCACGGCCTACTGGCAGGGCCTGGTGGACTGGCTGCGTCGGACGATGCTCCCCGACGGGAAGATCAAGGAGTCCGACCTCGACCTCCTGCTGCTCACCGACGACGTCGACGAGGCCGTCGCGCACTTCGACGCCGTCGCGTCCAGCTGACGTCGTGCGGGTCACGTCGCGCAACGCCGCCTTCCAGCAGTGGGAGGCGATGCTGACCAACCGGCGCAAGCGCACCCAGCTGCGCCAGCTGCTCGTCCAGGGCGTCCGGCCGGTGTCCGTCGCGCTGGACTCGCCGCTCGAGGTCGTCGCGGTGCTGCACGACGACCGTCGCGACCCGTCGCAGTGGGCCCGCGACGCCGTGGCGCGGGCCGTCGTGCGCGGAGCCCAGCAGTACACCCTCTCGGCGGAGCTCCTCGCCGAGCTGGCCGAGCAGGAGCAGGACCGTCCCGAGGTGGTGCTGGTGATGGCGCAGCCGGCCGACGACCTCGCGCGGCTGCCCGCTGGCCCCGACCTGCTCGCGGTCGTGCTCGACCGGCCGACCAGCCCCGGCAACGTCGGGAGCATCGCGCGGTCGGTCGACGCCTTCGGCGGCAGCGGCCTCGTGGTGTGCGGCCATGCCTGCGACCCGTACGAGCCGCGGGCCGTGCGGGCGTCGACGGGCTCGGCGCTGACCGTGCCGACCGTGCGCCTCGGGTCGCCCTACGAGGTGCTCGCGTGGGTCGAGGACCTGCGCTCGCGTCTCGGCTGGGTGCAGGTCGTGGGCACCGACGAGGACGGACCGGTCGAGCTCGCCGATGCCGACCTGACGGTGCCCACCGTCGTCGTCACCGGCAACGAGACGCGTGGGCTCTCGGCCGCGTGGCGCGAGATCTGCGACGTCATGGTGCACATCCCGATCACCGGGACGGCGTCGTCGCTGAACGCGGCCAACGCGACGTCGGTCGTGCTCTACGAGGCCTCACGCCAGCGTCGCCGCGCCTGACCCGGTTTTCTCAGCGGAGCACGGAGAGCTTTCCGTGCGTCGCTGAGGAAACCGTGCCCGGTGGCAGATTCCCAGGTCGACCTGGGAATCTCCGCCTCAGGGGCGCTGGCGGGCGAGGTCGGCGCGCAGCGCCGCGACCTCGGCGCGGAGCTCGGCGACGGCGTCGACGACGACCCGCTCGCTCTCCTCCACCTCGTCGACGATCTCGCGCCGGTCCTCCTCCTTCTGCATCTCCAGCGCCTCGACGGCGACGGCGATGAAGAGGTTGAGGACGATGTAGGTCGAGACGAGGATGTAGCCGATGAAGAACAACCACGCGGCGGGGTAGGCGTCGGTCGCGGGGCGGACGATGTTGGCCCAGTCGTCGCCGGTCATCACCTGGAACAGGCTCAGCAGCGACGTCGGCAGGTCGCCGAAGTTCTCGGGGTCGACCCGGCCGAACATCTGCGTCGACATGACGCCGGCGACGTACACGAGCATCACCAGCAGCGCGCCGATCGAGACCATGCCCGGGATCGTCGCGGCGAGGGCGGAGACCACGCGGCGCATCGAGCGGACCGCCGAGAGCAGCCGCAGGACCCGCAGCACCCTGAGCACGCGCAGCACCCCGAACGCCCCCGACGCCGGGATGAGCGCCACCAGCACCACGAACAGGTCGAACAGGCTCTACCCGTCGCGGAAGAAGGCGCCGCGGTGGGCATAGATCCGCAGGGCGATCTCGACGACGAACACGACGACCGTCGCCCA
This sequence comes from Aeromicrobium sp. CnD17-E, assembly GCF_024124745.1. Classification (GTDB taxonomy): domain Bacteria; phylum Actinomycetota; class Actinomycetes; order Propionibacteriales; family Nocardioidaceae; genus Aeromicrobium. The sequence continues at coordinate 1,126 of NZ_JAMXRU010000037.1, read as the reverse complement.
GCCGAGCGGTGCCAGCCACTCCTCGCGGCGCAGCAGCTGGGGCGACGTCTCGAGGCCCAGCACGACGGCGTTCACCACGATCACCGCGATGATGAACCACTGGAAGCGCGACGACTCGACGAGTGCGAGCACGCGGGCACGGGTCGGGGTCACACAGGCTCCGGAGAAGGCGACGGCAGGTCAGCCGCATCGTAGCGAGGAGCTCCTCGTGCCTGGCAGGATCGGCGCATGACGGTGACCGGCCCCGACGGCCTCGAGCGCTGCCCGTGGGGCGACGACCCGAGGCTGCGCCGCTACCACGACGAGGAGTGGGGTCGTGAGCTGCGCGGCGACCGGGCGATGTTCGAGCGGCTCAGCCTCGAGGCCTTCCAGTCGGGACTGTCGTGGTCGCTCATCCTGCGCAAGCGCGAGGCGTTCCGGGAGGCCTTCGTCGGCTTCGTGCCCGCGCTCGTCTCGCGGTTCGCCGACGCCGACGTCGAGCGTCTCCTCACCGACGAGGGCATCGTCCGCAACCGCGCGAAGATCGAGGCCACCATCAGCAACGCACGTGCCGTGCTCGAGCTGGGCGAGAGCCTCAGCGACCTCGTCTGGTCGTTCGCGCCACCGACGTCGCCCGCGCCGCGGACGGTCGCCGACGTGCCTGCGACGTCGGCGGAGTCGACGGCGCTCGCCAAGGAGCTCAAGCGCCGGGGGCTGAAGTTCGTCGGGCCCACCACCGCCTACGCCCTCATGCAGGCCACCGGCATGGTCGACGACCACCTCGTGGGCTGCCTCGCCCGTCGCACGCCGCCGCTGTCCTAGCCGTTCCTCCCTCCCGCACCACCAGCCTCACCAGGCACGGTGCGCCTCCCACGGCGGGCGCGCACACCGACCTACCCTGGCGCCATGACCAGCTCCCGTCCCGCCGATCGACGCAGCCACCGCTCCGTGCGGACCCTGGCCGCCGTCGTGCTCATCGTGTCCGCCCTCGTCGCCGGCGCGGCGGCGATCGTGGTCTCGACCGTCGTCGCCCTCGCGGCCGCGGTCGTCTACGCCGTGACGGCCTGCTCCGTCGCCGCCCGCCTGCTCGCCAACGAGACCGCCCAGGTGCGCCGCGACTGGGCGCGCGACCGGGCCACCGCCGCCC
>NZ_JAMXRU010000036.1 GCF_024124745.1 Aeromicrobium sp. CnD17-E | reverse complement strand
GTATCCACCGCTGGTCGAGTGCCTCCACGAGCGCCAGCGAGGGGAGGTGTATCGAGACCACTCTGGGCTGTCGCTGGGAGCCGGTTCGCGCTGATCCGTTGCCGGGTGGTCTCGATACGCAGCGACGGCGCTCGTTCCTCGCGCGTGGCTGCTACTCGACCAGCGAGACCTACCGCTGGTCGAGTAGGCCGACCGGCGACGGAGGAGCTCGGTCGGGCGTATCGAGACCACTCTGGGCTTCCGCTGGGGAGCTGACCCGCGCTGGGCAGTTGCCGGGTGGTCTCGATACGCGTCCAGCGGAGGGGGTGGGGTCAGCGGGTGGGGTCGTTGCCGACCTTCACGAGGAGCTTGCCGACGTTGCGGCCGGTGAGGAGGCCCCGGAAGGCGTCGACGGCGTTCTCGAGCCCGTCGACGACGTCCTCGAGGTAGGCGACGTCGCCGTTCGCGACCCACTGGCCCATCTCGCGGGTGAACGCCTCGGTGTGGGTGGGCACGAACTCGTCCTGGATGAAGCCGCGCACCGTCAGGCTCTTCGCCAGCACCGCGCCCATGAACGCCGGGAAGCCGAACGAGGACGCGGCGGGACCGTTGTAGTTCGCCACGAGACCGCACACCGGCACGCGACCGTAGGTGTTCATGCGGCGCAGCACCGCCTCCCCGACCGGGCCCGCGACGTTCTCGAAGTAGACGTCGACGCCGTCGGGGGTGGCCGCCTTCAGGTCGTCGACGAACGTCGGGGAGCGGTGATCGAGGGCGACGTCGAAGCCGAAGTGCTCGCGCAGCAGGCGCACCTTCTCCTCGCCGCCGGCGATGCCGACGGCCCGCGCGCCCTTCTGCTGGGCGATCTGGCCGACCGCCGAGCCGACCGGTCCGGCGGCCGCGGCGACGACGACGGTCTCGCCCTCGGCGGGCCTGCCGATCTCCAGCAGGCCGGCGTAGGCGGTGAACCCGGGCATGCCGAGCACGCCGAGCGCGGTCGAGACCGGCGCGGTGGAGGGGTCGAGGCGCTTCATCTGCCGTGCGTCGACGACGGCGTGCGTCTGCCAGCCGATGAAGGCGAGGACGACGTCGCCGGGCTTGCGGTTCTCGGCGCGCGACTCGACGACCTCGCACACCGTGCCACCGAGCACGACGTCGCCGAGCTCGAGGTGGGCGGCGTACGACTTCGCCTGGCTCATCCGGCCACGCATGTACGGGTCGAGCGACAGGTAGATCGAGCGCAGCAGCACCTGGCCGTCCTGCAGCTCGGGCAGGTCGACGGTGACGGTCTCGAAGTCGGAGTCCTGGGGCTCGCCGTCCGGGTAGGCGGCGAGTCGGACCTGGGTGGTCTGTCCGGGGGTGGTGGACATGGTGTTCTCCCTCTCTCGTGGTGCGGGGTTCAGAGGCGCGCGGCCAGCTCGGTGGCCTGCTTGATGGCGCGCTTCGCGTCGAGCTCGGCGGCGACGTCGGCGCCGCCGATCACGTGGGTGGTCACGCCGGCCGCCTCGAGCGGCTCGACGAGGTCGCGCACCGACTCCTGTCCGGTGCACAGGACGATGGTGTCGACCTTGAGCAAGAGCTCCTCGCCGGTCTCGTCCTTCTCGCTCGAGCGGACGGTGACGTGCAGGCCCTCGTGGTCGACGCGGTCGTAGGTGACGCCGCCGACGAAGTCGACGCCGGAGTCCTTGAGCGTCTGGCGGTGCACCCAGCCGGTGGTCTTGCCCAGGCCCTTGCCGTGGGCGCTGTGCTTGCGCTGCAGCAGGTACACCTGGCGGCGTGGCGGGGCGGCGACCTTCGTGGCCAGGCCACCCCTCTCGAGCGCCGGATCGGTGACGCCCCAGCGCTTCATCCAGTGCTCGAGCGACTCGTGCGGGTCGTGCAGGAGGAACTCGGCGACGTCGAAGCCGATGCCGCCGGCGCCGAGCACGGCGACCGTCTGCCCGACCTCGGCGCCGCCGCCGACGACCTCGTCGTAGCGCAGCACGGTGGGGCCGACGCCGGAGTCGAGTCCCGGGATCGACGGCACGCGCGGCTCGACGCCGGTCGCGAGCACGACCTCGTCGAAGGGGCGCAGCGACTCGACGTCGGCCCGACGGCCGAGGTGCACGGTCACGCCACGCACCTCGAGCATGCGCGTGTAGTAGCGGAGGGTCTCGGTGAACTCCTCCTTGCCGGGGATGCGCGCGGCGAGCTTGAACTGCCCGCCGATCGTCTCGTCGGCCTCGAACAGCTCGACCGTGTGACCGCGGCCGGCCAGCTCGACGGCGGCCGCCAGTCCCGCGGGTCCGGCGCCGACGACGGCCACGCGCTTGGCGCGCTGCGTCGGGAGCAGCACCAGCTCGGTCTCGTGCCCGGCGCGCGGGTTGAGCATGCAGCTGGCGCGCTGGTTCTTGAACGTGTGGTCGAGGCAGGCCTGGTTGCAGGCGATGCAGGTGATGATCTCGTCGCTGCGCCGCTCGGCGGCCTTCGCGACGAAGTCGGGGTCGGCGAGCAGCGGCCGGGCCATCGAGACGAGGTCGGCCTGGCCGGAGGCGACGATGCCCTCCGCGACCTCGGGGGTGTTGATGCGGTTGGAGGCGACGACCGGCACGGGAGTGCCGTTCTCGTGCAGGGCCTCGCGCAGCCGCGCGGTGTACGACACGAACGCCGCGCGGGGCACCGACGTGACGATGGTGGGCACCCGCGCCTCGTGCCAGCCGATGCCGGTGTTGATGATCGAGACGCCGGCCTGCTGCAGCCTGAGCGCGAGCTCGACGGTCTCGTCCCACGACTGTGCGTCGTCGACGAGGTCGAGCAGGCTCTGGCGGTACATGACGATGAAGTCCTCGCCGACCAGCTCGCGCGTGCGCCGCACGATCTCCACGGGGAACCGCATCCGCTTCTCGGCGGTGCCGCCCCACGCGTCGTCGCGGGTGTTCGTGCGGGCCGTGATCATCTGGTTGATGAGGTAGCCCTCGGAGCCCATGATCTCGACGCCGTCGTACCCGCCGCGCTTCGCGAGGGCCGCGGCCTTTGCGAAGTCGGTGGCGGTGCGGTCGATCTCCCTCGCGGAGAACGCGCGCGGCCGGAACGGGCTGATCGGGCTCTTGCGCCGCGACGCGCTCTTCACGAACGGGTGGTAGCCGTACCGACCGGCGTGCAGGATCTGCATCGCGATCTTGCCGTCGTGCTCGTGCACGGCGTCGGTGACCACACGGTGCGCGTCGGCGAACGAGCGGTTGTTCATGGTGCCGCCGAACGGCAGCAGCCAGCCGGTGCGGTTGGGCGAAAAGCCGCCGGTGACCGACAGGGCGACGCCGCCCTTGGCGCGCTCGGCGAAGTAGGCGGCGAGCTTCGGCAGGTCCTTGCGCCGGTCCTCGAGCTTGCTGTGGATCGAGCCCATGACCACCCGGTTGCGCAGCGTCGTGTGACCGAGGTCGAGCGGCGTCAGCAGGTGCGGGTAGTCCGGGTGGTCGGGCTGGGTGAACGGGCTGCTCATACTGGTCCTGTGATCTCGAGAGTCTCGGCGTGGGTGCTGGTCGTGGCGGGCGTGTTCAACGTGGTCATCTGGCCGCGGTTCGCGAAGGCGATCGTCGACGACGACCGGGCGTGGTCGGGCGAGGCGTGGAGCAGTGCTCCGACGTCGTTCCTGTGGGTGCACGCCGTGCTCATCGCCACGGCGATGACGCTCGGGATCTGCGTCCTCGTCATCGGGGTGCGCGCCCTTCGAGGCGCTCGAGGATCTCGTCGCACCAGCTGAGCGCCGTCTGCTCGCCGATGATGCCGCCCCGCAGCACGAGCCAGGGGCCGACGTCGGCGGGGTCGAGCGAGTCGGGGTCGGGGTAGAAGCGCTCGGCGCTCGTCTCGTAGTAGGCGAGCCGCTCGGCGTGGTGGGCCCGCTTGCGGCGCACGTCGGCGAGGATCGCCTCGCGGTCGCCGTGCTCGAGCGCGCGCAGCTTCACGGCGAAGCTGGAGCGCAGCGGCTCGGGTGCCGACGGCTCGGTGGTGAACCGCGCCAGCTCGGAGCGACCGGCGTCGGTCAGGGCGTAGACCTTCTTGTCGGGCCGACCGTCCTGGGTCACGGTCTGCGACGTCACGAGCGCGTCGGCCTCCATGCGACCGAGCACCTTGTAGATCTGCTGGTGGCTGGCCTTCCAGAAGTTGCCGATGGAGGCGTCGAAGCGGCGGGCGAGCTCGTAGCCCGTGCCGGAGCGCTCCGCGAGGGACACGAGGATCGCGTGCTCCAGGGCCATGCGTCCGAGGGTACATATGCAACCAGTTGCACAGCAACCGTGGCGCCTACGCTGACGTCATGTCGATCTTCGCCGTGACCTACACCTACGGAGCCCCCGAGGACCAGCTCGCGACGCTGCGCGCCGAGCACCGGGACTACCTCGCCCACCTGCCCGAGCTGCTCGTGAGCGGTCCGGCGTCGAGCAGCCGCGAGGCGCTGCTCGTCTTCCGCGCCGACACGCGCGAGCAGGTCGAGTCGCTCGTGGCTGCCGACCCGTTCGTGTCCGCCGGCTTCGTCGCCGAGCACGTGGTGCGCGACTGGAAGCCGATCCTCGGTCCACTGAGCGGGCACTTCGACTCCTGACAGGAGGCGCGCCGTACGCTTTCCGGCATGCGCCTGACCCCCCTCGCGGCCGCTGCTGCCACGCTCGCCCTGGCCACCGCCTGCGCCCCCGCCGACGAGTCGCCCTCGTCCGACAGCTCCTCCTCGGTCTCCCTCGACCAGTGCAAGCCCGCCGACCTGGACCTCTACAAGGCCGGCACGCTGACCATCGCGACCGACTCGCCGGCCTACGAGCCGTGGTTCACCGACGACGACCCGACGAACGGCAAGGGCTACGAGGGTGCCGTCGCCCGCGCGGTGGCCGAGAAGCTCGGCTTCGCGCCCGAGAAGGTCACCTGGGTCACCCAGGGATTCAACGAGGCGATCAAGCCCGGCGCGAAGTCGTTCGACTTCGACATCAACCAGTTCTCCATCACGAGCGAGCGCGAGAAGGTCGTCGACTTCTCCAGCCCGTACTACAAGGCCAAGCAGGGCGTCATCACCCTCGCCGACTCCAAGTACGCCGACGTCACGAGCCTCGCGGGCCTCAAGGACGCCAAGGTCGGTGCGCAGGTCGGCACCACGTCGCTGGAGGCCACGCAGCAGCTCGGGCTCACGACCGACCCGCTCGTCTACGACGACACCACGAAGGCCGCCCAGGCCCTGCAGAACGGGCAGGTCGACGCGATCATCGCCGACGTGCCGTCGGCCTTCTACCTCGTCGCCGCCGAGCTCGACGGCGCGAAGCTCGTCGGGCAGTTCGAGCCGCGCACGGGTGAGTCCGAGGAGTTCGGCCTGCTGCTCGACAAGGACTCGGCGCTCACCCCGTGCGTGAGCGCCGCCGTCGACGCGCTGAAGGACGACGGCACGCTCGAGAAGCTGCAGCAGCAGTGGCTGTCGGACGCCGTCGACGTGCCCGAGCTGAGCCAGTCCTGAGCACCCACCAGCCGAGCGAGCGCCAGCAGGCCCGGGAGCGGTACCGCCGCTCCCGGGCGCTGCGGCGCGGGTCGGTCGCCGCGGTCTCGACGGTCGTGGTCCTCGGCCTGCTCCTGCTCGGCGTCGTCAGCTCACCCGGCTGGGACCGGGTCCAGCGCACCTTCTTCGACTGGCAGGACGCGAAGGACTCGGTCGGCCCGATCACCGAGGCGTTCTGGCTGAACGTCCGGTTGTTCGTGGTGTGCGAGGTGTTCATCCTCGTCGTCGCGCTGGTGGTCGCGGTGGTCCGCGTGGTGCCGTCGCCGGCGATGGCGCCGCTGCGGCTGCTGGCGACGATCTACACCGACGTCTTCCGGGGCACGCCGACGCTGCTCGTCGTCCTGCTGGTCGGGTTCGGCGTCCCGGCCCTCGACCTCGCGGGTGCCCCGACCAGCCTGTTCTGGCTCGGCGTCATCGCCCTGACCCTCAGCTACGGCGCGTACGTCGCCGAGGTGATCCGCGCCGGCATCCTGTCCGTGCACCCCACGCAGTGGGCCAGCGGACGCGCGCTCGGCCTGTCGTACGGACGCACCCTGCGCCACGTGGTGCTCCCGCAGGCCCTGCGCCGGGTGACGCCACCGCTGCTCAACGACTTCGTGTCGCTGCAGAAGGACACCGCGCTGCTCTCGGTCATCGGCCTGGTCGAGGCGCTGCGGCAGGCCAACATCATCTCCAACCGCGACTTCGTGTTCACGCCGCTCGTGGTCGCCGCGGTCCTGTTCATCGCCGCGACCATCGTGCTGGCCCGGCTGGCGGACTGGCTGACCGTCCGCAGCATGCGCCGCGAGGCAGGAGGGCTCTGATGCTGAGGATCGAGCAGCTGCGCAAGAACTACCACGGCACCGAGGTGCTGCGGGGCATCGACCTCACGGTCGAGCCCGGGCAGGTGGTCTGCCTCATCGGCGCCTCCGGCAGCGGCAAGTCGACGCTGCTGCGCTGCCTCAACCTGCTGGAGACCGTCGACGACGGCACGGTCTGGCTGGCCGACGAGTCGGGCGCCGAGCAGGACGTGACCGACCCGCGGGTCGACGTCGACGGGGTGCGACGCCGGGTGGGCATCGTGTTCCAGGCCTACAACCTCTTCCCGCACCTGAGCGTGCTGCAGAACCTCGTGCTCGCGCCCACCCGTGCGGCGGGGGTCTCGCGGCAGGCCGCGCGCGAGCGGGCGCTCGTGCTCCTGGAGCGGGTGGGCCTGGCCGACAAGGCCGGCGCGTACCCCGACGCACTGTCCGGCGGCCAGCAGCAGCGGGTCGCGCTCGCCCGTGCGCTCGCGATGGACCCGGAGGTGCTGCTCCTCGACGAGATCACGTCGGCCCTCGACCCGCTGCTGGTGGGCGAGGTGCTCGACGTCGTCAAGGGCCTGCGCGCCGACGGCATCGCGGTCGTCATGGCGACGCACGAGATGGCGTTCGCCCGCGAGGCCAGCGACGTCGTCGCCTTCCTCGCCGACGGGGAGATCGTCGAGATCGGGCCGCCGGAGCAGCTGTTCGACGCCCCGCAGGACCCGCGCACCGCAGCCTTCCTGGCGCGGTTCCGCGACTAGCCTGACGGCATGGACGACCTCGAGGACCTGCTCGGCGCGGGCGCGTACGGCTACTTCGCGGGAGGTGCGGGCGACGAGCTGACCCTGCGCGCCAACGAGACCAGCTGGAGCGACGTGCGGCTCGCGCCGAAGGTGCTGGTCGACGTCGGCGAGCGCGACCTCTCGGTCGAGCTGCTCGGCCGACGTCGCGCCCACCCGCTCGTCGTCGCCCCGATGGCCTACCAGCGGCACGCCCACGAGGACGCGGAGCGTGGCACCGCCGCGGCCGCCGCGGCCACCGGGTCGACGTTCGTGCTGTCGTCGCAGACCACGACGGCGCCGCGCGACGTGGCCGAGGTGGCGGGCCCCGACCGCTGGTTCCAGCTTTACGTGTTCAAGGACCGGCAGGTCTCGCTCGACCTCGTCGCCGAGGCGCGGGAGTCCGGCTACGAGGCGCTCGTGCTCACCGTCGACTTCCCGGTGGCCGGCTGGCGCGAGCGCGACAAGCGCACCGGGTTCAGCATCACCCACCCGATCGCGCTCAACCCGGGCGGGACCCCGCTGACGACCGAGCAGATCTTCGCCATGCACGACCCCACGCTCACCTGGGACGACGTGCACGCCTTCGCCGAGGCGGCCGGCATGCCGCTGCTGCTCAAGGGCATCCTGCGCCCCGACGACGCGGAGCGGGCCGTCGACGTCGGCGCGGCGGGCGTGATCGTGTCGAACCACGGCGGCCGACAGCTCGACACCGTGCTCACCGGGGCCGAGGCGCTGCCGCCGGTCGTCGACGCGGTGGCCGGCCGGGCCGCGGTGCTCGTGGACGGCGGGATCCGTCGCGGGTGGGACGTCGCCAAGGCCCTGTGCCTCGGTGCCGACGCCGCCCTCGTCGGGCGTCCCGTCCTGTGGGGTCTCGCGCGCGACGGTCGCGCGGGCGCCCAGGCGGTGCTGGAGCAGCTGGTCGCCGAGCTCGACTCCACCCTCGCCCTGCTCGGCTGCCCCAGGGCCGTCGATCTGGACCTATCCTTCCTGGCATGAACGAGCACGCGGAACAGTCCGCGTTCGACCCGAGCCTGCTCATCGACGTCGCCGGCGAGTACCTCTTCGACAGCGCCCCGACGCTCACCCAGCGGGAGGTCGCCGACCGGGCCGGCATGGACCTCGACCTCGCCAACAGCCTGTGGCGCTACCTCGGCTTCCCCGAGGTCGAGGACGACCGTGTTGCCTTCACCGAGGCCGACGTCGAGGCGCTGCGGGTGACGAAACGGCTGATCGACCTCGGCGTGCTCGAGGAGGACCGGCTCCCGCAGTTCGTGCGCTCCCTCGGCCGGACGTTCGCCCGGCTCGCCGACTGGCAGACCAGGCTGCTGCTCGGCGTGCTGCAGACCGCCGAGGACGGCGAGCAGCCGCCGCTCGACGTGCTCGCCGAGGTGATCCCGATGGTCGAGGAGGTGCAGGGCTACGTCTGGCGTCGTCACCTGCTCGCCACGGCGTCGCGGATCGCCCTGCGCGACGTGCGCTCGGAGACGGAGCGCCAGCTCGTGGTCGGCTTCGTCGACATCGTCGGCTACACGTCACGCAGCCGACAGATGAGCCCCCGCGCGCTGGGCGCCATGGTCGAGTGGTTCGAGCGGGTCGTCACCGAGCTGGTCGTGCAGCACGGCGGGCAGGTGATCAAGACGATCGGCGACGAGGCGCTGTTCACCGTGGACGACCCGACGGAGGGCGCCCTCCTCGCGCTCGAGCTCGTGGAACGGGCCGAGGCGGACGAGCAGTTCCCCGACGTCCGCGTCGGGCTCGCCCACGGACCGGTGCTCGCGCGCCTGGGCGACGTGTTCGGCTCGACGGTCAACATCGCCGCGCGCCTGACCTCCGTGGCGCGCCCCGCCCGCGTGCTGGTCGACGCCGACCTGGCCGAGCTGCTCGACCACGACGAGTTCCGCCTCCGGCGCACGCGGCGGGTGTCGGTGAAGGGCTACGAGCACCTCGAGCCGTGGTCGCTCAAGCGTCAGCGCGAGCGCTGAGCGTCCGCACCACTGCACTCGCAGCGATCCGCCCGGCGCGGTTCGCGCCGATCGTGGACGCCGACGGGCCGTAGCCCACTAGCTGCACCCGAGGGTCGGCGACGGACGTCGTCGACGTCGCGAGCGTGGCGCCCAGCTGGATGCCGCCGCGGGGCGAGCGCAGGTGCAGCGGTGCGAGGTGGTCGACGTCGGGCCGGAAGCCGGTGGCCCACAGCACGACGTCGACGCGCTCGAACTGTTCCATCTGCCGCCCACGGCCCGGCACCCCCGCCGGGGCGCCCTGCCGCCCACGGCCCGGCACCCCCGCCGGGGAGCCGCCCCACACCGCGCCGTCGGCGACGAGCCGGTCGAACATCGGTAGCCGCTCGTAGGCGCCGAGCCGCTCGGCCTCCCGCTCCTGCTCGCGCAGCATCAGTCCGGTCACGCTCACCACGCTGCGCGGCGGCAGCCCCGCCCGCACCCGCTCCTCGACCCGGGCCACCGCCTCGCGGCCGGCCTCCGGGTCGAACGGCTCGGTGCGCCACACGGGCTCGCGTCGGGTCGCCCAGAGGGTGTCCGTGATCGGACGCAGCGCGCCGAGGAACTGGACCGCCGACGCGCCGCCGCCGACGACGAGCACCCGCTTCCCGCGGAAGTGCTCGGGCCCGGGGTAGTCGACGGTGTGCAGCTGCTCGCCGCGGAACAGCTCCTGACCGGGGTAGCGCGGCACGAACGGGCGACGCCAGGTGCCCGTGGCGTTCACCAGGGTCGGGGTGCGCCACGTCCGCTCGCCGGCACGAACCACCAGGAGCTCGTCGTCGGAGTCGACCCGGTCGACCGCCACCGGTCGCTCGACCGGCAGGTGGTGCTCCCGCTCGTAGGCCGCGAAGTACGCGGGGACGAAGACGTTGGCCCTCTCGTGCCCCTCGGCCGGTGGGCGCGGGGCGTCGGGCAGGTCGGCCACCCCGTGCACGTCGGCCATCGTGAGCGCGTCCCACCGGTGCTGCCAGGCCCCGCCCGGTGCGTCGTCGGCGTCGAGGACCACGTGCTCGACGCCCCGTCGGGCCAGGTGGTACGACGCCGAGAGCCCCGCCTGACCGGCACCGATGACCACGCTCTGCAGGACGTCCACGTCGTCGGCAACGTCGTGCGCCCTGCGCGTATGCCCGTCAGTCGTGCAGCCGCGTGCCCTTCAGGGCCTTGTCGACGGGGTTCTTCGGACCGTGCACCGCGATGCCGACGAGGTCGAGCTCGGCGGTCGGCACGGCAGCCACCGTCGCGCGGTTGGCGGCGTCGTGACCGGTCGAGAACATGTCGTGGGTGTAGACGGCCAGCGGCATGCCCCGGGTCACGACCTTCGCGTGCACGCGCGCGAGGGTCGCGGTGTCGGCGCTGAGCACGACGACCGGCTGACGCAGCAGCGGGAGGTAGCGCTGGCCGTCGGCGTCCTCGTACGGCTCGCCGAGCAGCTCGGGGTTCGCGGCGATGCCGCTCATGAGGAACGCGGTCACGTTGAGCTCCTGCCAGGGCAGGAGGTCGTCCCGCAGGACGACGGCGATCTTGGTGTCGAAGCGGATCTCTTCCATGACCGACACGATGTGCCTTGCGACGACCTCCCGTCTTGTACGTTCCGAGCATGGTCGAGAGGGTGCGGGCGTGGGCGCCTGACGTGCCGCTCGTGCGCGAGGTCTTCCACGCGACGATGACCGGCCACGCGTACCCCGCGCACACCCACGACACGTGGACGGTGCTGCTGGTCGACGAGGGGTGCGTGACCTACGACCTCGACCGCCACCCCCGCACGTCGCCCCAGCGACGGGTGAGCCTGCTGCCTCCGCACGTCGCCCACGACGGCAGGTCGGCGCGAGCCGGTCTGGGGTTCCGCAAGCGGGTGCTCTACCTCGAGGCCGACTGGCTGCCACCGACCATGACCGGTCGCGCCGTCGACCAGCCCGTCGTGCCGCGGGCGCGGGGGCTTGTGGAGGAGCTGCACGCCGTGCTCGACGGACCTGCTGACGCGTGGCAGTCCGAGTCGCTGCTGCTGGGGCTGCGCGACGTCGTCCTGCGCCACGACGCGGGTGCCGACGCCTCGGACGCGCCGGCCGAGGGCGCTGCGCGACCTGCTCGACGCGCACGTCACCGACGGCCTGAGCCTCGAGGAGGCGGGTCGCCTGCTCGGTCGCTCGCCGGCCCACCTGGCTCGCACCTTCACGCAGACGTACGGCATCGCCCCGCACCGCTACCTCGTCGGTCGGCGGGTCGACACGGCCCGACGGCTCCTGCTGCGCGGGACCTCCGTGTCCGAGACGGCCGTCGAGGCGGGGTTCTGGGACCAGGCGCACCTGACGCGGCACTTCCGCCGCACGGTCGGCACGACCCCGGCCCGGTTCGCGTCGGGTCGGTGAGCCTGAGCTAGGACGTCACGGCCCGGAGCGAGCGGGCGAGGTCCGCCCGCACGACCTCCGCGTCGCGGGTGTCGTCGATGGCGGTGAGGCACAGGGCCCGGATGCATCGGGCGAGCCAGTCGACGTCGTGCGTGGGGCGCAGCTCTCCCGAGGTGCGCCGTTCCTCGAGCAGCCGCGCGATGGGCTCGCCCGGCACGATCAGCCGGGCCAGCTCGTGCAGCTGTCGGTGGCCGGCGTCGAGCAGCTCGCGGTGCTGTCGGGCGACGTCGACGACGTCGGCCGCGAGCCGGTCGAGCGCGTCGGCGAGCGGGAGTCCCTCGAAGGTCTCGAGCAGGCGGGCCACGACGAGCGGGCCGAGGTCGCGCGCGAGGGCGTCGAGCACGTGCTCCCGGTCGGGGAAGTGGCGGTAGAGCGTGGGTCGGGTGACGCCGGCGGTGCGGGCGAGGTCGGTCATGGACAGGTCGCCGTGCTCGAGGAGCAGCCGGCCGGCGGCGTCGAGGATGGCGCGACGGTTGCGCACGGCGTCGGCGCGCTGCGCTGTCCCGTGCGTCATCCCACCATGCTAGACGGCGGTGCGCCAGGGGTTGACCACTCAAACGAGACAGGTGTGAACCTTCGTTGCATGTCTGCCGAGAGCCAGAGCCCGTCGTCCGTCGCCTCCCGTCGCACCGTCCTCGCCGCGGGAGGGATGGCGGCCGTCGCAGCGACGATCGGGGCCAGCGCCCGCCCGGCGTCGGCGAGGGTTCGCCTGACCCGTGAGCAGCGACGCGTCGTGATCATCGGCTCGGGCTTCGGTGGAGCGGTCACCGCGCTGCGCCTCACGCAGGCCGGTGTTCCCGTCACGCTGCTGGAGCAGGGCCGCCGCTGGCCCAGCGGACCGAACAGCGACACCTTCCCGACGGTCAAGACGATCGATGAGCGCGCCCTCTTCTACGGGTCCGCGCCGCGGCTCTTCGGTCGCCCCGTGTCGCTCGCGCCCTACGCCGGCCTGTTCAACACGCTCCTCGGACCGACGATGTCGATCATGAGCGGGGTCGGCTACGGCGGTGGCTCGCTGACGTACCAGGGCATGTCGCTGCAGCCCTCCCGGGCGGTGTTCGAGCACGAGTTCCCGGCCGCGCTCGACTACGACGAGATGGTCGGGCACTACGCCACGGTCGCCCGGATGCTGCGTCTGCAGACCGCGCCCGACGGCATCGTCGACAGCCCGAACTACGCGACCTCGCGGGAGTTCAAGCGTCGGGCGGAGGCCGCCGGCTTCGACGTCGAGCGCATCCCGATGCCGGTGGACTGGAGCTTCGCGCTGCGTGAGCTGCGGGGTGAGATGAAGCCGTCCTACACCAATGGCGACTGCGCCTTCGGGGTCAACAACGGCGGCAAGCAGTCGCTCGACGTCACCTACCTCAAGGCCGCCGAGGCGACGGGTCTGCTGGAGGTGCGGCTGCTGCACCGCGTGGACGCGGTGTCGCGCACGTCGACCGGTGCCTGGCAGGTGGAGCTGACCCGGACGGACGAGCGGGGCACCCCGCTCGAGCAGCAGGTCATCACGACCCCGACCCTGGTCATGGGCGCGGGCAGCGGTGGCACCAGCCGCATGCTGGTGCGGGCGAAGGCCACTGGTCGCATCCCGGACCTGCCCGACGCCACCGGCCACGGCTTCGGCACGAACGCCGACCGCATCTACGTGTGGACCAGCCTGCTCGGCTCCTTCCCGACGCCGCAGGGCGGGCCGGTGGTCTTCGGCAGCAAGGCCTGGTCCGACCCCGCGACGGCGAACACGGTCATCCAGGCGTCGCTGCCGCCGATCGGGATCGCGGGGCTCGACCTCGACCTGCGCAGCACGATGATGGTCGCCTACGGCGTCAGCCGGGAGCGCGGGCGCTTCGTCTACAACGCGCTCACGGACGACGCGACCCTGTCGTGGCGCTACGAGGGCGACCGGGAGCTGCAGACGCGGACGATCGCCCCGCGGGTCGCGGCCATCGCCGGCCTCGACACCCTGCTGGTCGACACGAACGCCCTCGTCCCCTCGACCTGGCACCCCATGGGCGGCATGAACATGGGTGACGCCTGCGACCACGAGGGTCGGGTGAAGGGTCAGAAGGGCCTCTACGTCCTCGACGGCGCGCTGCTGCCCGGCTCGGCCGCGGCCTGCAACCCGTCGATGACCATCGCGGCCGTTGCCGAGCGCGCGCTGAGCCGCATCGTCCGCGACGACGTCGGCAGCATCATCTGAGGAACGTGCCGCCGTTTCGGAACGTCATCGCCCATTCCTGGGCGAGGAACGGGCGATGGTGTTCCGAATCGTGGGGAGTGCTCAGACCGCGGTCTCGCGGATGAGCCGCAGGACCCGCTCGGGGTCGTCGGCCATGGGGACGTGCCCGCTGCCGGGCAGGGGCTCGTGGCGGGCCTGCGGGAGGCGCTGGCGGGCGACCTTCGACTGCGCGTAGGGCAGGATGCGGTCACGGGTGCCCCAGGCGATCGTCGCGGGGACGGGCACCTGGCTGTCGAAGCGGTAGATCACGCCCTCCTTCGCCGTCCGCTCGAAGGCGGTGGCGTGCTTGAGCGCGAGGGAGTCGCCGTAGGTGTGCTCGGCGTCGTGACGCTCGGGGTGGGCGTAGAGGATCCAGCCGATGGCACGGCGACCGCGCAGGTCGGCGGCGAGGCGCTGCAGGAGGCGCTTCGGCGTGACCATCGCCGAGAGCCGCATGAGGAACAGGGGCAGCAGGGCCTGGAAGCGGTTGATCGGTCCGAAGAAGCCGGCGGGGCTGAGCGCGGTAGCCGACGCCACCAGCCCGCGCGCGCCGAGCTCGAGGGCGATCGCCCCGCCGAGGGAGTTGCCGGCGACGTGCGGCTTGGTCACGCCCCACCGCTCGAACTGGGTCAGCAGGTGGTCGCACGCGTTGTCCATCGAGTACCGGACGCCACCGGCGAAGGCAGGCGACTCCCCGAACCCGGACAGGTCGGGGGCGATGACGTCGTAGTCGCGGGCGAGCTCCTCGATCACCGGGTCCCAGGCCTGGCGACGGTGGCCGATGCCGTGCAGGAGGACGAGCGGAGGGGCACCGGGGGTGCCGCGGCGGGTGTAGGCGAGGTCGGGGTGCACGGGGAGATGCTGCCACATACCGGCGGTATCCGAACAGGGTGAGGGTCAGCACAGAGGGCGCTCGACATCGTGACAGTACAACTGTCACAATGGTGGTGTGACGATCAACCCTGGACCCCTGAACGGCGTACGCGTCGTCGAGATGGTCGGCATCGGCCCTGGGCCGTTCGCGGCCATGATGCTCGCCGACCTCGGCGCCGACGTGGTGCGCGTCCACCGGCCCGGCGGGGGTGGCCTGCAGGTCACGCGCCCCGAGCAGGACCTGCTCGGCCGCGGTCGACCGTCGGTCGCCCTCGACCTGAAGGACCCGCGTGGCGTCGAGACCGTGCTGCGGCTCGTCGAGCAGGCCGACGTGCTGCTCGAGGGCTTCCGCCCGGGCGTCACCGAGCGTCTCGGCATCGGTCCGGACGACTGCCTCGCCCGCAACCCCGCGCTCGTCTACGGCCGGATGACCGGGTGGGGCCAGGACGGCCCGTTGAGCCAGACGGCCGGGCACGACATGAACTACATCGCCGTCGCCGGTGCGCTCGACCCGCTCGGTCGACGACCCGACGACGCTCCTGCCTTCCCGATGAACCTGCTGGGCGACTTCGGCGGCGGCTCGTTGTATCTGGTGGCCGGCGTGCTCGCGGCGCTGCTGCACGCCCGCGCGTCGGGTGAGGGCCAGGTCGTCGACGCCGCCATCACCGACGGCACTGCCCACCTCCTGACCATGGCCGTGACGATGCAGCAGGCCGGCATCTGGGACGGCCGACGCGGCACGAACCTGCTCGGCGGAGCCGCCCCGTTCTACGACGTCTTCCGGACGTCGGACGGTCGCTGGATGTCGGTCGGCCCGCTCGAGCCGCAGTTCTTCGCCGCGTTCGTCGAGCTGGTCGGGGGCGACCTGCCCGGCCAGTACGACCTGCAGGACTGGGGCACGCTGCGCGGCGAGCTGGAGCGCCGGTTCGCGTCGCGCACGCAGGCCGAGTGGACCGACGTCTTCGACGGCTCCGACGCCTGCGTGCACCCCGTGCTCCCGCTGACCGAGGCGTACGAGCACCCCCACAACGTCGCCCGCGGCACCTACGTGGAGCACCACGGCACCACGCAGCCCGCGCCGGCCCCGCGCTTCTCGCGCACCGCACCTCACCTCACGACCCCGCCCGTCGGGCCGGGCGCCAACACCCGTGAGGCACTGACCGCCTGGGGCATCGACGACGTCGAGACCCTCATCGCCGACGGCGTCGCCGTCCAGGCCTAGGAAGGAACACACCATGAAGCGCACCATCTTCGACGCCGACCACGAGGCGTTCCGCGACACCGTCCGCACGTTCTGCGAGAAGGAGATCGCGCCGCACCACGACCAGTGGGAGAAGGACGGCATCGTCCCCCGCGAGGTGTGGGAGAAGGCCGGCGAGCTCGGCCTGCTCGGGTTCATGATGCCCGAGGAGCACGGCGGAGGCGGGATCACCGACTTCCGCTACAACGCGATCCTGTCCGAGGAGGTCACCCGGATCGGCGCGAGCGGCATCGGCTTCGTCATCCAGACCGACCTCGTCTCCGGCTACCTGCTGTCGTACGCCTCCGACGAGCAGAAGGCGCGCTGGTTCCCGAGGTTCTGCAGCGGCGAGATGATCACCGCCATCGCCATGACGGAGCCGGGCACCGGCTCGGACCTGCAGGGCATCAAGACGCGGGCCGTGCTCGACGGCGACGAGTACGTCATCAACGGCTCGAAGACGTTCATCACCAACGGCATCAACGCCGACCTCGTGCTCGTGGTCTGCCAGACCGACCCCGAGGCCGGCGCGATGGGCTTCTCGCTCATCGCCGTCGAGCGCGGTACGCCCGGCTTCGAGCGCGGTCGCAACCTCGACAAGATCGGCCTCAAGGCGCAGGACACCGCCGAGCTGTACTTCGAGGACGTGCGCGTGCCGAAGGAGAACCTCGTCGGCGAGCCGGGTCAGGGCTTCATCTACCTGATGGAGAAGCTGCCGCAGGAGCGGCTGTCGATCTCGGTCGTGGCGGCCGCCGCGTGCCGCGCGGCCATCGACATGACGCTCGACTACGTCAAGGAGCGCAAGGCGTTCGGCAAGCCGATCGGCTCGTTCCAGAACAGCCGCTTCGTGCTCGCCGAGCTCGAGACGGAGGCGCGGATCGCGCAGGTGTTCGTTGACGAGTCGATCACGCAGCACAACCGCGGCGACCTGACGGTCGCCGACGCCGCCATGGGCAAGTGGTGGACGACCGAGCTGCAGAAGAAGACCGTCGACCAGTGCCTGCAGCTGCACGGCGGCTACGGGTTCATGTCGGAGTACCCGATCTCCAAGGCGTACCTCGACACGCGCATCCAGACGATCTACGGCGGCACGACCGAGATCATGAAGGAGATCATCGGGCGCGGCATGGGACTCTGACCTCCGCACACGACGACGGCCCCCACGCAGCTGCGTGGGGGCCGTTCGCGTGAGGGTCAGACGAGCGGCTCGTCGCCCTCCTGGACCTTGGCGTCCTCCTCCTGCGCCTTCTCGCGCTTGTACGCGGGGAGCGAGGCGACGACGCCGGCGCCCAGGATCAGCAGCACGCCGCCGAGCGACCACTCCACGCCGACCTTGGTGTCGAGGACCTCGCCGTAGACCATCTTCGCGGCGATGAAGACCAGCAGCGCGGCGAGCGCGGCCTTGAGGTGCTTCAGGCGCGCCACCAGCTCCGCCACCAGGAAGAACAGCGGGCGCAGGCCCAGCAGGGCGAAGGCGTTCGCGGCGAACACGACGAACGTGTCGGTCGTGATGCCGAGGATCGCGGGCACGGAGTCGACGGCGAAGATGATGTCGACGACGGCGATGGCCACCAGCGCGGCGCCGGCCGTGGTCAGCATCCGCTTGCCGTTCTCCTTGGCGATCAGCTTGTCGCCGTGGTCGCCCTCGGCGATCGTCATGCGGTTCTTCACGCCCTCGACGAGCTTCTCGTCACCGTCGTGGTCGTTGCGGTGCTTCCAGAGGCGCCAGCCGGTCCAGGCGAGCAGCGCGGCGAACGGGTAGGTCAACCAGGAGGCGGCGTCGAGCGCCGCGGCGCCGACCAGGATGAAGATCAGGCGCAGCACGAGCGCGAGCACGATGCCGTAGGTCAGCAGACGCACACGCTTCGGCGTCGGGATGGCGAAGGCGCCGAGCACGACCAGGAAGACGAAGACGTTGTCGAGCGACAGCGACTTCTCCACGAGGTAGCCGGCGAGGTAGGTGCCCGCCTGCTCGGAGGTGCCGAACAGGTACAGCACGCCGCCGAAGGCGAGGGCGATCGCGATCCAGGCGATCGACCAGACGGCGGCGACCTTGACCGGCATCTCGTCGCGCTTGCGGGTGAGCAGCAGGTCGACGGCGAGCAGGACGATGATCGCGACGAACAGCAGGGTCCAGTCGAGTGAGGAACCGAGGGGCATGGGGGAGTGCGCTCCTTCGCGGTGACGATGTCAGGGATGACAGGGATGTCGCGAAGGTTTCTCCACCCGGGAGGGCCACCTGGCGCGGGTCCGGATGGCCGGACCGTGCTGACGCACCAGGTCGTCGGGATACTTCCCTTCGTGCCTCAGCGTACCGAGGGCGCGAAAGGTGCGCTCGACGAGCGAGGCGTGACCTCAGTCGCGCTCGTTGGCCCGACGCCGGACCGTGCGCCGCTTCTCGTCGTCGACGGCCTCCTCGTACGACGTCACGAGGGCCTGCACGGTGAGCGGCTTGAACCGCTCGATCATCGCCGTGATCAGCTCCGGCGGCTGACCCGAAGCGACCAGGTGCGGCCAGACGAGGGTGCGGAACAGCTCGGTCAGCTCGACCGCGAGCGCCCGGCCGTGCTCCGTGATCACCCTCCGTGCGGCGAGTGCCGCGTCGACGGGCAGGCCGGCGTCGAGGAAGCCCATCCCGACGGCCAGGTGGGCGGGCGCGAGGCGGAACACGTCCTCGGTCGGCGTCGGCTCGACGACACCGATGGCGACCAGCACCTCGAGGTCGTCGTCGCTCAGGCTGCGACCGGCGCGCCTCTCGAGCATCGAGCGGTCGAGCGTCTCGGGCATCTCCGGCGTCCAGGGCGCGAGGAGCGTGCGGTGCAGAGCCACCTGCTCGGGCGTCGCGTCGGCGGGGATCTGCTCGAGGTACCCCTCGATGGCGGCCAGGGTGAAGCCGTGCGCCTGCAGCTCCTTGACGAGCTCGAGCCGCGCCAGGTGGTCGGGCCCGTAGTAGCCGTTGCGCCCCGCGCGTCGGGGCGGCGGGATGAGCCCCCGACCGGCGTAGAAGCGGACCGTGCGCACCGTCATGTCGACACGTGTGGCCAGCTGCTCCACGCTCATCGTCTCGTTCGGGCCGTCGGTCACCTGCGAGAGCGTAGCGTCAAGACCGGCGGCCGGTCGGAGTGACCCGCGTCACGATCAGCCGGGTCACTAGCGACTCTGACAGCAGTGGTGTCACAATCGGCACCGAAGGTTCTACACGAAGGACACTGACATGACCGAGGCTTACATCTACGACGCGATCCGCACCCCGCGCGGACGCGGCAAGAAGACCGGCTCGCTGCACGAGGTCAAGCCGATCTCGCTGCTCAACGGCCTGCTCGAGGAGATCAAGACCCGTAACCCCGACCTCGACGCGAACCAGGTCGACGACGTCGTCCTCGGTGTCGTCTCCCCCGTCGGCGACCAGGGCGCCGACATCTCCCGCACCGCCGTCCTCGCCGCCGGGTTCGGCGAGCAGGTGGCCGGCGTGCAGCTCAACCGCTTCTGCGGCTCCGGACTGGAGTCCGTCAACCAGGCCTCGGCCCGGGTGAAGTCCGGCTGGGAGGACCTCATCGTCGCCGGCGGCGTCGAGTCCATGAGCCGTGTGCCCATGGCCTCCGACGGTGGCGCCTGGGCGATGGACCCCCGGACCGCGCTCGACACCGACTTCGTGCCGCAGGGCATCGGCGCCGACCTCATCGCGACCCTCGAGGGCTTCAGCCGCGACGACGTCGACCAGTTCGCCGCCGAGAGCCAGGCGCGCGCGGCCAAGGCGATCGCCAACGGCTACTTCGCGAACTCCGTCATCCCCGTCAAGGACGTCAACGGCATGACGATCCTCGACCACGACGAGTTCGTACGCGAGGGCACCACCGCCGAGTCGCTCGCCGGTCTCAAGCCGTCGTTCAAGGACCTCGGCGACTTCGCCGGCTTCGACGCCGTCGCGCTCGAGAAGTACACGACGGTCGAGAAGATCAACCACGTCCACCACGCGGGCAACAGCTCGGGCATCGTGGACGGCGCGTCGCTCGTGCTGATCGGCAACGAGAACGCCGGCCAGCGCCACGGCCTCACGCCGCGCGCGCGCATCGTCTCCACCGCGGTCATCGGCTCCGAGCCGACGATCATGCTGACGGGCCCCGGCCCCGCCGCCCGCAAGGCGCTCGACAAGGCCGGCCTCTCCATCGAGGACATCGACCTCATCGAGATCAACGAGGCGTTCGCCGCCGTCGCCATGAAGCTCATGCGCGACCTCGACGACTACCCGCACGAGCAGACCAACGTCAACGGCGGCGCGATCGCCATGGGCCACCCGCTCGGTGCCACCGGCGCGATGATCCTCGGCACGCTCGTCGACGAGCTGCACCGCCGCGAGAAGCGCTACGGCCTGGCCACGCTGTGCATCGGCGGCGGCATGGGCATCGCCACCATCGTCGAGCGCGTCTGACCCAGGAGAAGAGAGACACCATGACCGAAGCAGTGCGCTACGAGGTCGAGGGCGGCATCGTCAACCTCGTCCTCGACGACCCCAACCAGAACGCCAACACCATGAACGACGCCTACGCGACGTCCATGGCGAAGGCCGTCGACCGCCTGGTCGACGAGATCGCGGCCGACGCCGACAGCATCAAGGGCGTCATCATCTCCTCGGCGAAGAAGACCTTCTTCGCCGGCGGCGACCTCAAGCTGATGACGCAGGCCACCCCGGCCGACGCGCAGAAGCTCTTCGACAACGTCGAGGGCATCAAGGCCACGCTGCGCAAGCTCGAGACGGCCGGCAAGCCCGTCGTCGCGGCGATCAACGGCGCCGCGCTCGGCGGTGGCCTGGAGATCGCGCTCGCCGCGCACCACCGCATCGCGGCCGACGTCCGCCTCGAGATCGGTCTGCCCGAGGTGACCCTCGGCCTGCTGCCCGGTGGCGGCGGCGTGACCCGCACGGTCCGCATGTTCGGCCTGCAGGACGCGCTCATGAACATCCTGCTCCAGGGTCCGCGCATGCAGCCGGCCAAGGCGAAGTCGATCGGCCTCGTCGACGAGGTCGTGCCCGCCGACCAGCTCCTCGACGCCGCGAAGGCGTGGATCGAGTCGGTGCAGGGCGACGACGACGCGGCCAAGCAGCCGTGGGACCGTCAGGGCTACCGCATGCCCGGCGGCACCCCGTCGAACCCGAAGCTCGCCGCCAACCTGCCCGCGTTCCCGGCCATGCTGCGCAAGCAGACGAAGGGTGCGCCCTACAAGGCGCCGCGCAACATCCTCGCCGCCGCGGTCGAGGGTGCGCAGGTCGACTTCGAGACCGCCAGCCGCATCGAGTCCCGCTACCTGGTGGAGCTCCTCGTCGGCCAGCAGTTCAAGAACATGACGCAGGCCTTCTTCTTCGACCTCGGGTCGATCAACGCCGGCGGCTCGCGTCCGGCCGGCATCGAGCCGAAGACGTTCCAGAAGGTCGCCGTCATCGGCGCCGGCATGATGGGCGCGGGCATCGCGTACGTCTCGGCGCAGGCGGGCATGGAGGTCGTGCTCAAGGACGTCTCGCTCGAGGCGGCCGAGAAGGGCAAGGCCTACAGCGAGAAGCTGCTGGCCAAGAAGCTCGAGCGTGGCCGCACGACGCAGGAGAAGGTCGACGCCTTCCTCGCGCGCATCACGCCGACGGCCGACTACGCCGACCTGGAGGGCTGCGACCTCGTCGTCGAGGCCGTCTTCGAGTCGGTCAAGCTCAAGCACGACGTCTTCGGCGAGATCCAGAAGGTCGTCAAGCCCGACGCCCTGCTCGGCTCCAACACGTCGACGCTGCCCATCACGGGTCTGGCCGAGGGCGTGGAGCGTCCCGAGGACTTCATCGGCATCCACTTCTTCTCCCCGGTCGACAAGATGCCGCTGGTGGAGATCATCGCCGGCGAGAAGACCGACGACGCCGCCATCGCGGGTGCGCTCGACTACGTCCAGCAGATCCGCAAGACGCCGATCGTCGTCAACGACAGCCGTGGCTTCTTCACCAGCCGCGTCATCGGCACGTTCGTCAACGAGGGCATCGGCATGCTCGCCGAGGGGGTCGACCCGGTCTCGATCGAGCGCGCCACGACCATCGCGGGCTTCCCGGCACCGGTGCTGCAGCTCAGCGACGAGCTGAACCTCGAGCTGATGACGAAGATCCGCAACGAGTCGAAGGCCGCCGTCGAGGCTGCCGGCGGCACGTGGGAGGGCAACGCGGGCGAGGGCGTCATCGACACGATGATCGAGCTCGGCCGCTCCGGCCGCCTCAAGGGTGCGGGCTTCTACGACTACGAGGACGGCAAGCGCGTCGGCCTCTGGTCGGGTCTGCGCGAGCAGTTCCCGACGTCGGACACGCAGCCCGACTTCGAGGACCTCAAGGAGCGTCTGACGTTCATCATGAGCCTCGAGACGATCAAGTGCCTCGAGGAGAACGTGCTCCGCACGGTGCCCGACGCCAACATCGGCTCGATCTTCGGCATCGGCTTCCCGGCCCTGCAGGGTGGCGCGATCCAGTACGTCAACGGCTACGAGGCTGCCGACGGCTCGATCGGCGTCGAGGCGTTCACGCGTCGCGCCCAGGAGCTGGCCGCCACCTACGGCGACCGCTTCGAGCCCCCGGCCCTGCTGCTGGAGAAGGCGAAGAACGGCGAGAAGTTCGTCTGAGCCGACCGCCCGCCCGACGCCCCCGCGACCTGCTGGTCGCGGGGGCGTCGGCGTTCAGGGGCGTGCGGCTCTGCGGAGCCGTTCGGCGAACCGGTCGAGGGCGTCGAGTGCGTCGTCGAGCTGCCACACCCGTCCGCGGGAGCGTCCGGTCGTCTCGGTCAGCACTCCGACCTCGGTCAGGTGGTCGATGGCGCGCTGCGCCGTCATGACCGGGACGTCGAGCGCGTTCGCGGCCGATGTCGAGCTGATGACCGGCTGTCCGACGAGGTGGTCGACGAGGCGCCAGGCGGCTGCATCCGAGCGCGCCGTGACGCGGTGACGTGCAGCCCGGCGGGCCTCGGCCAGGTCCGACAGCAGGTCGCGGCTGGCGCCGACGGCGAAGAACACGGCCTCGGCGACGCGCTCGACGATGGCTCCCGGATCGCCCGCCCGGTACTGGGTGAGGGCGTCGACGTACGCGTCGACGTCGACCAGCAGGCCCGCGGAGACCGGCACGACGACGTGTCGCGTGAGTCCGCGGCGCGCGAGCACGGCGTGCACCAGGATCCGGCCGACACGGCCGTTGCCATCGGTGAAGGGGTGGATGGTCTCGAACTGCGCGTGCGCGACGGCAGCCTGGACGAGCGGTGGGGTCTCGTCGCCAGCGCAGTAGGCGACGAGGTCGGTGACGAGGCGCGGGACGTGCAGCGCGGACGGTGGCACGAAGTCGGCGAGGTGCGGGCCGATCGTCCCCCCGCCGATCCAGACCTGCTGGTCTCGCCATCGTCCCGCGTGAGCGGGCTGGGTCTCGCCGAGGAGCGCACCGTGAGCATCGAGCAGCGACTGCTCGCTGATGTCGTCGACGAGCTCGAGTCCGGTGCGCATGGCGCGGACGTTGGCCGAGACGAGGGCGGCATTCGCGCTGCGGGCCTCCCCGATCTCGAAGAGGGCCAGCTGGCGCGCACCGACCGTGATGTCCTCGATCTGGGACGAGGAGGCGCTCTCGGTCCGGAGGAGGATCGACGTGATCGGCGACGCCAGCTGGACGTCGGTGCCCAGGAGCTCGAGGGCGCGCTCGTCGAAGCGGGCCAGCTCGGCCGTGGCGTCGTCGACGAGCGACCGCGTTCCGGCGTCCAGGCGGGGCTGTCGTCCGTCGATGGTGGGAGGCACCGCGGCACGATAGGGGCCGCGGTGCTTGCGCTTCTGCGTGGGCGAGGCGTAGGCGCCGGACAGGTCCCAGGGAAGCGTCTCGTGGTCCAGGGCGGGCCAGGCCTCTTCTGTGGGCATGCGCATCACCTTATCCACACTTAGCCACATAAATGTGGTTAGTCGTGGTCGTCGGTGAGGCCTCGCGCGACGGCGCGTTCGACGTGGGAGGTGTTGCCGTCGGGGACGCCGTGGGTGGCGGGTTCGGCGTCGACGGTGCGGCCGGAGGGCAGGATCCAGCGGAGCGTGCGGTGGCTCTTCATGGCGTGGTGTCGGCGGTGCAGTGCCCAGAGGTTGGAGCCGTTGGTGGGGCCTCTGGGGTGGGGTTCTCGGTGGTCGAGGTCGCAGTCGCGGGCGGGTCTCAGGCAGCCGGGGGCCTGGCAGACGCCGTCGCGGAAGCTGATGGCGGCGGCGAGGACGTCGGGCGCGAACCGGCCCACGTACTCGTGGGCGAGGACGTCGCGCGTGATGGGGTCGACGAGGAGGCGGTGGAAGAAGGTGTCGTCGGGGTCGAGGTGCTCGAGCACCCACTCGGCGGGGACGGTCCAGGTGCCGTCGTCGGAGACGGCCGGCCCGGGCTCGGCGCCGGCGAGGACGTCGGCGTCGATGACGACGCCGATGTCGGTGCGGGCGCGGCCGGTGGAGGGGGTGTCCTCGGCGAGGAGGAGGTCGACGAACGCGTCGGCGCGGCGTTGCCCGCGGGTGCGGTCGTCGCCGTCGGGGACCGGGACACGGTTGAGACGCGCGCCGATCGCGGCCGCGAGGTGGGACGGGAGGTAGGCGTTGACCCAGGCCATGGCGTCGTCGACGTGGGTGACCTGCACGTCGCGCTGGCGGCGCGCGGCCTCGGCCCGGGCTGCGGCCTCCTCGGCCTCCACGCGGGCGACGAACCGCCTCAGCCAGGCCCGCAGCTCGGCCACGGTGTGGGTCTTGGCGTAGGCGACGACCGTGTCGTCGAGCCGGTCGTGGGACTCGGGTCGTTGGAGGAGCAGGAGGGTGGAGGCGACCTCGCGCCCGCGGGCCCAGTCGACGTCGCCGCGCCGGAACGCGAGCCAGGTCTGGGGCGCTCGCTCGCGGAGCCGGTCGGCGGCGGCCAGCCGGCTGGTCACCTGCCCCTCGGACAACCCCACGGCCTGGCCGATCTCCAGCGCGATCGCCGAACGCTCGACGAGCCGCACCATCGGCGACTCGATGCCGGCGGTACGGACCAGCTCGGCGTCGCGGAACCGCAGCATCGCGACCAGCTCGGCCGCCTCGGCCCGCGCGCGCTCACGGCCGAGGGAGGTGAGTCCCTCGAGCACGTCCGCGTTGCCGTTCCCGTCCATGTCTCCAACCTAGGGACACCCTCCGACACCGCCCTTGGGCCCGGATCCGCCCTGTGGATCAGCCGTAGAGCGGGGGCGTGGACTCGCGAGGGGCCCGGACGGCCGTGAGGCCCTCGGCGTCGAGCAGGCGGGTGACCGCCTCCTCCGAACCGCCCACGCCGGCGAAGTGCGCGTCGACGTCGAACGCGACGCACCACACGCGGTCGGAGGGCCAGACGAACGCCGGGGGGAAGGCCCGACCGTGCGGCTCGGCGGCGTCCGCCACCCACCGCGCCCAGTCGCCGACGCTGCCCGCGGCGAGCACGTACTGGCGCAGGCCGGCGAGGTCGAACCGTGACGCCGCCGGCAGCGGGGGCCGGTAGGGGTACCCGTCCCACAGCAGGAGGCGGAGGTCGTCCGACGACGAGCCGAGCACGTCGACGATGCCCGTGACCAGCTCGACGTCGCTCGGTGCCCCGTCGAGCACCTCGTCGGCCAGCTCGGCCTCGGGTTGCCGGTCGAACGCGGGATCAGGCAGCTGGAGCACGCGCGCGTAGGCCTCGAAGCCTGCCGGCCCGAGCCACAGGGTCGCCTCGGCGCTGTCGTGGCCGGACTCCGAGGGCCTCAGCCACGCGGTCTCGCGGCCGTCGTCGATGAGCTCCAGTGTCACGTCGCTCCTCCTTCGCTCGTCGCACCACGGGTCAGCCGGGAACGGTAGCCGACCGGCCGCGGGACGGCGGTCGCGTGACCCCGCTCACCGCCCCTTGCGTAGTTGAGGCTCACCTAAGTTAGTGTGTCCTACGGCCTACGAGAGGACGTCCCATGACCCTGCGCCCGCGCTTCACCCTGCTGGCCGCCGCGGCAGCACTTCTGCTGGCCGGCTGTGGCTTCGGCACCGAGAGCGGAGAGGCGTCGGGCGAGAACGCCTGGACCTACACCTCCGGCGACGGCAAGACGTACACGGCCGAGGAGGTGCCGACGCGGATCATCGCGCAGGGCGAGTCGGCCGCCGCCCTCATCGCCCACGGCATCCGGCCCGTCGGCATCTACCTCAGCCAGCCGCTCAAGGACACCAAGTCGCTGCAGGGCGTCGACCTCGACGGCATCGAGATCCTCGGCGAGACGTGGGGCAAGATCGACGCCGAGAAGGCCGCGGCCCTCGAGCCCGACCTCATCGTCAGCGGCTACTGGACCACCGAGAAGGCCTACGGCGGCCTCGAGAACGGTGTCGAGGAGTCCAGCAAGAAGGTCGCGAAGCTGGCGCCCGTCGTCGGCCCGGTCGCCGACCAGTCCGTCGAGAAGATGCTCGACGGCTTCGAGGAGCTCTCCGGGTCCCTCGGCGCCGACCTCGACTCCGAGGAGATCGTGGCCGACAAGCAGGCGTTCGAGCAGGCGCGGGAGCGCTTCAAGACGACGGTCGCCGAGGCCGACGGCCTCACCGCGATGGGCGTCTCCCCGGCCGACGACATCCTCTACGTGGCCGTCCCGAAGCACTCGGCCGAGCTGGCCGACTTCGCCCGCTACGGCCTCGACATCGTCGTGCCCGACTCCCCGGACCCCGACTTCTCCTACTGGGAGAACCTGTCGTGGGAGAACGCCGACAAGTACCAGCCCGACCTCGTCCTCATGGACGACCGCACGCTCGAGCAGAGCACGAAGACCGCCGAGAAGCAGCCGACGTGGCGCAAGATCAAGGCCGTCGAGGCCGGCGCGGTCACCCCGTGGCCGGCCTACTGGATCAGCACCTACCGCGACTACGCCGAGCAGCTCGACCAGCTCAGCGACGCCGTCGAGAAGGCCGACCCGGACCTCACGTGACCGCCACCGTCCAGCGCCCGCAGCCCGTCGAGGCCCCCGCCCCGCGGCACCGCTCCACCGTGGGGCTGGGGCTCGGCGCCCTCCTGCTCCTCGGCGCGCTCGCCGTCGTGATGTTCGTCAGCATCACGATCGGCGCGCGCGGTGTCGGGCTGCACACGATCTGGACCGCGTTCACCGACTACGACCCGTCGTCGGCGGAGCAGACGGTCATCCGCGAGCTGCGCGTGCCCCGGACGCTGCTGGGCCTGCTGGTCGGGGCCGGCCTCGGGCTCGCCGGAGCGCTCCTGCAGGGCGTCACCCGCAACCCGCTCGCCGATCCCGGGATCATGGGCATCAACATGGGTGCCGCGGCCGGCATCGTCGTCGCGGTCATGCTGTTCGACGGGCTCAGCCAGTCGACGTCCGTGTGGGTCGGGTTCGCCGGCGCAGGCATCGCGACCGTCGTGGTCTACGGCGTGGCCTCGTTCGGACGCGAGGGGGCGACCCCGGTCAAGCTCGCCCTCGCCGGCGCCGCGGTCAGCGCGTCGCTGTACTCCGTCACCACGGGCGTCACCATGACCGACCTGCAGGCGCTGAACGAGCTGCGCTTCTGGCAGGTCGGCTCGCTCAGCGGACGCTACCTGCCGGTGCTGTCGCAGACCTGGCCGTTCCTGGTCGCCGGCATCGCCGTGGCCCTGCTGCTGGGTCGTTCGCTCAACGGGCTCGCGCTCGGCGACGACCTCGCCGTCGCCCTCGGCCAGCGCGTGCGCCTGACCCGTGTGGTCGTGTTCGTGACCGTCGCCCTGCTCGGTGGCGCCGCGACCGCCGCCTGCGGGCCGATCGTGTTCGTCGGCCTCGTCGTCCCGCACATCGCACGCGCCCTCTGCGGACCCGACTACCGCTGGATCCTGCCGTACACGTTCCTGCTGAGCCCGATCATCCTGCTCTGCGCCGACGTGCTCGGTCGGGTGCTCGTCAGCCCCAGCGAGCTGCAGGTGGGCGTGGTGCTCGGCGTGGTCGGTGCGCCGGCCTTCATCCTGCTGGTCCGACGCAAGGACCTGGCGCAGCTGTGAGCACCCTCGAGACGCCCCTGCGTCGCGCCGTCCGCGCGCAGCGCCGCGCCTACCGCGCCCGCACCACGACCATCACCCTGGTGCTCGCCGCGGTCACCTTCGCCCTCTTCGTGGTCACGATGATGATCGGCAGCTTCGTCCTGTCGCCCTGGGAGGTCGTCGGCAGCGCGTTCCGGCTCACCGACGACCCGAGCGTCGACTTCATCGTCCTCGACCTGCGCCTGCCCACCGCGGCGACGGCTCTGGGCTCGGGCCTCGCGCTCGGCGTGGCGGGCCTGGTGTTCCAGCGTCTGCTCGCCAACCCGCTCGCCTCGCCCGACTTCGTCGGCATCTCCGGTGGCGCGAGCCTGTTCGCCGTCTCGGCGATCCTGTTCACCGGCTGGGGTGCCGTCGCGACGTCGGTCATGGCCCTGGTGGGCGCCCTGCTCGCCTCGATCGCCATCTACCTGCTCGCGTGGCGCGGCGGCATCACCGGCTACCGCTTCATCCTCGTCGGCATCGGTCTCTCCCAGCTGTTCACCGCGCTCACCGGCTACGTCATCGCCCGTGCCGACCTCAGCGACGCGCGCGAGGCCATGACGTGGCTGGTCGGGTCCGTCGGCTCGGCCGGCCCGTTCGAGCTGCGCGCCCTGCTCGTCGCCGTGGCCGTGCTGCTGCCCGTCGCCTTCGTCCTCTCGCGGCGCCTCGGCGCGCTCGAGCTGGGCGACGACGCCGCGTCGGCGCTCGGGGTCCGGGTCGAGCGCTCGCGGCTCGGCCTCCTGG
>NZ_JAMXRU010000035.1 GCF_024124745.1 Aeromicrobium sp. CnD17-E | reverse complement strand
CCACCACGTCGGCGGGCGGGAGGCCCTGCGGCGCGAGCCGGGTGCTGGCCCACGGGCGCCCGAGGGCGACCCAGGCGACGCCGCCCGCGACCAGCAGGCCGAGCACCGACGGGGCGTACAGCCGACGGCCGCGGGTCGGCGCGGCAGCGGGTGAGGTCACAGCAGCCGGTCCGCGTCGAAGCAGGTGGTGGCACCGGTGTGGCAGGCGGGACCTTCCTGGTCGACGACCACGAGCAGCGTGTCGCCGTCGCAGTCGAGCCGGACCTCGCGCACGTGCTGCACGTGGCCGGAGGTCTCCCCCTTCACCCAGTACTCCTGGCGGCTGCGGCTCCAGTAGGTCCCGCGCCCCGTGGTGAGCGTGCGGTGCAGCGCCTCGTCGTCCATCCAGCCGACCATCAGGACGGCGTGCGTGCCGGCGTCCTGGACGACGGCCGGCACGAGGCCGGCGGGATCGCGCTTCAGCCGCGCGGCGACGGCAGGGTCGAGGGAGCTCACGGGTCCATCCTCCCAGAGGGTCAGTCGGCGACCGGCGCGATGCCCAGCGACGCCTGCGCCACCCAGCTGGCGTGCAGGCGGGCGTACACGCCGCCGGCCTCGACGAGCGCGGCGTGCGACCCGTCCTCCACCAGCCGGCCGGCATCGAACACGAGCACCCGGTCGGCGTTCTCGGCGGTGGTCAGACGGTGCGCGATGGTGACGCTCGTGCGCCCGTCGAGCAGCGTCTCCAGGGCGCGCGTGGCGCGCAGCTCGGTCTGCGGGTCGACGGCGCTGGTGGCCTCGTCGAGCACGAGGAAGTCCGGGTCGGCGAGCGCCGAGCGCACGAGGGCCACCAGCTGCCGCTCCCCCGCCGACAACGACTCGCCACGCTGGCCGACCGGCGTGTCCAGGCCTCGCGGCAGGGTCGCGAACCAGTCCGTGAGCCCCAGGTCGGCCACCGTCGCCAGGAGGTCCTCGTCGGACGCGTCCCGCCGGCCGTACCGCAGGTTCTCCCGCAGCGTGGCGTCGAACAGGAAGCCCTCCTGCGGCACCATCAGCACGTGCCGGCGGAGGTCGTCGAAGGCGACCTGCGTGATGTCGGTGTCGCCCAGCCGCACGGTGCCGCGGGTCGGGTCCATGAGGCGCGTCAGCAGCTTCGCGAACGTCGTCTTGCCCGACCCCGTCTCCCCCACGACGGCGATCCGCTGCCGCGGCTCGATCACGACGTCGACGTCGGAGAGCACCTCCGGGCCGCCGGGGTAGGCGAACCCGACGCCCTCGAAGCGCGCTCCGAGCACCTCGTCGGGCAGCGCGAGCCCGTCGGGGCCGGGGTCGACGACGTCGGCGGGCGTGTCGAGCAGCTCGATGACGCGCCGCCACGACGCGATCGCGTTCTGCGCCTCCGTGAGCACCTGGGTGGCCATCTGCGCCGGGCCGACGAGCAGCCCGACGAGGAAGGCGAAGGCGATGACGGTGCCCATCGACAGCCCGCCGGCCACGCCGATCACGACACCGGCCGCGATGGCGCCGGCGTTCGCCAGGCCTCCGGCGAGCCCCGCCGACGCGAACGTGACGGCGACCAGCCTCTGCGCGCGGACGTTGGCGTCGAGGTTGCGCTGGATGCCGTCGTCGACGCGCTGCTGCGTGCGCTCCTCGATGGCGTGCGCCTTGACGACCGACGCGCCCACGACCGGCTCGGCGACGACGGCGAGCATCTCGCCGACCGTCCGGCGGACGGTGTCGTAGGCGCGGCTGAGCCGTCCGGCGAAGAACTTCAGGCTCACGACGAGCGGCAGGAAGCAGACCCACACGACCAGCGTGAGCTGCCAGGAGTAGAACGCCATGATGATCGTCGCGACCAGCATCTGGCCGATGCTGATGACGATGGTGATGCCGGTGAACTGCAGGAACAGCGACACCTGGTCGACGTCGGACGTGACCCGCGAGACGAGGGCGCCGCGCCGCTCGGCGTTCTGCGTGAGCATCGACAGGTCGTGGACGTGCCGGAACGCGGTGACCCGCAGCTCGGCCAGGCCGCGCTCGCTCGCGACGAACAGCCGCACCCGCATCCAGTAGGCGACGACGGCCGTCAGCAGCACGAGGACGAGCGCGCCGAGGAGGTAGGGCCCGATCGCGGACAGCGACGTCGTGCCGCCGTCGCCGAGACCGGAGTCGATCGTGCGCTGGATGACCACGGGCACCACGGAGCCGCCGACGGTGCTGAGCACGGCCAGCAGGAGGGTCAGCCACAGGCCGTCGCGGATGGCCGGCGAGAGCGCGAGCCCGCGGCGCACGATCTGGCCGCCGGTGGCGCGCACCGGCGTGACGCCGGGGAGCGCGGTGTCGCTGCTCATGCGCTCGCCTCCCTCGCCTGGTCGTAGGCGTCGACGAGGTCGCGGTAGACGTTCGACCTCTCCAGCAGCTCCTCGTGGGTCCCCCGCTCGACCACGCGGCCGCCGTCGAGCAGCACGACCTCGTCGGCGAGGGAGATGGTGGCCTTGCGGTAGGCGACGACGAGCACGGTCGGGCCGCTGCCGTCGGACGTGCGCTCCGCGAGCGCCCGCAGGATCCGCTGCTCGACCTCCGGGTCGACCGCGCTCGTCGCGTCGTCCATGACGAGCAGGCGGGGCCTGCGCACCAGGGCGCGGGCGAGCGCGAGGCGCTGGCGCTGACCGCCGGACAGGGTCGTGCCACGCTCGCCGAGCTGGGTGTCGAGCCCGGCGGCGAGACGTGCCACGAACCCGTCGGCCTGCACCGTGCGCAACGCCTCCCACACGTCCTCGTCGGGGACGTCGAGGCCGAGGGTCACGTTCTCGCGGACGGAGTCGTCGAACAGGAACGTGCCCTGGGGGACGACCGCGACAGTGCCCGCGAGAGCCCCGTGGTCGAGCGTGCGCAGGTCGAGACCGTCGACCTCGACGGTGCCGCGTCGCGGGTCGACCAGCCGGGACAGGAGGGTCGTGAGCGTGCTCTTGCCGCTGCCCGTCGCGCCGACGAGCGCGGTGACGCTGCCTCGGGGCACGTGGAGGTCGACGCCCTGGAGCACGTCGTGCTCGGCGTCGTCGAAGCGGTGGGCCACGCCGCGCAGGCGCAGGTCGACCGCGCCGGAGCCCGGGACCGTGCCGTCGCCGTAGGCCAT
This sequence comes from Aeromicrobium sp. CnD17-E, assembly GCF_024124745.1. Taxonomy (GTDB): domain Bacteria; phylum Actinomycetota; class Actinomycetes; order Propionibacteriales; family Nocardioidaceae; genus Aeromicrobium. The sequence goes on along the minus strand of NZ_JAMXRU010000035.1, from coordinate 25,776 downwards.
CGAGCCGGTCGCCTGCAGCACGTTGTCGACGCGGTCCCAGCCGACCACGCTGCGTGGCAGCTCGCCGAGGACCCAGCCGATCGCGCGCACCGGGAAGGCGACGACCGTGAACAGGTAGGCCACCTGCACGACGTCGCCCGGCTCGGCGGCGCCGCTGGCGACCCGGCCGACGCCGAGCACCAGGACGAGGAGGATGCCGAGGTTCGGCAGCGCCTCCAGCAGTGGGTCGAAGATGCTGCGGATGCGCCCGACCGCGATGTTCGCGTCGCGCAGCTCGTGGGTGGCCCGCGTGAACCGCTCGGTCTCCTCGGCCTCACGGCCGAGCGACTTGACGACCAGCGCGCCGTCGAAGGACTCGTGCGCGACGGCGCTGAGGTCGCCGCGCAGCGCCTGCGCGCGGGCCACGCGCGGCGACAACCAGCGCTGGTAGAAGACGTTGATGCCGAACAGCGCCGGGAAGACGACGAGGCCGACGATGGTCAGCACCCAGTCGGCCTCGACCATCGCGACGAGCGCGGCCGCGAGCATCGCGACGACGCCGACGGCCATCGGCAGCGGCATGAACACCGCCCACGCGGCCTCGACGTCGGCGTTGGCGTTGGAGAGCAGCTGTCCGGTGGGGTGGCGGTGGTGCCACGACATCGGCAGCGCGAGGTACTGGCGGGTGACCTTGCGGCGGTAGGTGGCGACGAGCCGGTAGTAGACGATGCCGCCGATCAGCCGACGGGCGATGACGCCCAGGGCGCGCAGGGTCGCGACGGCCAGGAACAGGCCGATGGCCGTCCACAGCGCCACCTGGACCACCTCGCCCCGTGCGAAGGAGGGCCGGATGACGTGGTCGGTGGCCCAGCCGAGCACCCAGGCGTCGGCGACGGTCATCGCGCCGAACAGGACGCTCCCGACCGCCGAGACGGTGAACAGCGCCTTCTGCTCGACGATGCCGCGCCCGAGGAGGCCGAAGCCCCGGCGCATCATCCGGTCCTGCTGGGCCGACCCGAGGTCGCTACCTGACACGGTGTCCAGCTGCTCGCAAGGTGTCCTTCACCTGTCCGATCGTGAGCTCGCCGAAGTGGAACACGCTCGCGGCGAGCAGGGCGTCGGCACCGGCCTCGACCGCGGGAGCGAAGTGCTCGAGCCGTCCGGCGCCACCACTGGCGATCAGTGGCACCTGGGTAACGCTGCGGACCGCCCGAATCATTTCCAGGTCGTAGCCCGCCTTCGTCCCGTCGGCGTCCATGGAGTTCAGCAGCACCTCGCCGACGCCCAGCTCCTCCGCACGACGCACCCACTCCACGGCGTCGAGTCCGGCGCTGCGCCGACCGCCGTGCGTGGTCACCTCGTAGCCGCTCGGCTGAGCACCGTCGCCGCTCGTGGGACTGCGTCGGGCGTCGACGCTCAGCACGAGCACCTGGTTGCCGAAGCGGTGCGCGATCTCGGCGATCACCTCCGGTCGCGCGATGGCGGCCGTGTTGATCCCGACCTTGTCGGCGCCGGCGCGCAGCAGCCGGTCGACGTCGTCGACGGTGCGCACCCCTCCCCCGACGGTCAGCGGGATGAACACCTGCTCGGCCGTGCTGCCGACGATGTCGAAGGTCGTGGCACGGTCGCCGCTGGAGGCCGTGATGTCGAGGAAGGTCAGCTCGTCCGCGCCCTCGGCGTCGTAGACGCGGGCCATCTCGACGGGGTCGCCGGCGTCGACCAGGTCGACGAAGTTGACGCCCTTCACGACGCGCCCGGCGTCGACGTCGAGGCAGGGGATGACACGGACGGCGAGGCTCACCCGCCGAGCCTACCGATGGCTATGCTTCCCCGGTGCCTGCGACCTACCAGTGCTTCCTCTGCCGCGGCACGATCGACGTGACGTCCGACGACGGGATGGTCGTGAACGTCCACCGCCGCATCTCCGAGGACGAGTGGGGCGACGACTGGTTCGTCGACGCCGCCAAGGACACGTTCCGGTTCTGCTCCCAGGCGCACCTGGCGGAGTACATGGAGCGGTTCCCGCTGCCGCCGCCGAACGCCGGGGTCGTCGACGACGACGAGATGTCGTTCGGAGACTGGGTCGGCTGCTTCGTCCTCGCGCTGCTCCTGCTCGCCCTGCTGGTGGGCGCCGTGTCCGGGCTGGTCGGACTCGTGTCGCGCCTGACCTGATCTCAGTCCTCGCGACGTCGACGACGCTCGCGGGCGATCTTCTCCTCGAGCTCCTCGACGTGCTTCTCGGGGTTGAGCCGGTGCGAGAGGTACCCGACGCCGACGGCCAGCACGGGGAACACCGGCCAGAAGAACAACAGGTACCCTGCGGTCACCGACGTCGCGCCCCAGATGCCGACGAGCAGGACCGACAGCGCGACCCACCCGGTGCGCATGTCGCGCAGGTCCCGCTCGAAGGTGGCCAGGGCCTCCTCGCGCACGGAGGCCCCCTCGGGGGCGCGGCGTGCCCGTCGGGCCGGCGACCGGGTCGAGGCGAGGTCGTCGAGCAGCGGCAGCACCTGCCCGAGGCGGACGACCTCCAGGGCCGCGTCGACGCGCCGCTCGTACTCCGCGGTGTCGACCTTCCCGGCGGCGTACGCGTCGCGCAGCACACCGAGGACGACGTCGCGGTCGGCGTCGGAGGCGCGCAGCGCGGTGTGCGCGGGATCGCGCGGGTCCGCCTCGAAGCGGTCCCACACCGATCCCGCGGGCATGGTCACGCCTCCGGTCGGGCCTGGCCGCGGGTCAGGGCGAGCGCGTCCTCGAGCGTGAACTGTCCGGTGTACAGCGCAGTGCCGGCGATGGCGCCCTCGACGCCGATGTCGACGAGCCCCATGAGCGCCTCGATGTCGGCGAGCGTGGTGACGCCGCCCGACGCGACGACGGGCCGGTCGGTGCGGGAGCAGACGTCGCGCAGCAGGTCGAGGTTCGGTCCCTGCAGCATGCCGTCCTTGTTGACGTCGGTGACGACGTAGCGCGCGCAGCCCTCGGCGTCGAGGCGGGCGAGCGTCTCGTACAGGTCGCCGCCGTCGCGGGTCCAGCCGCGTGCGGCGAGCGTCGTGCCGCGGACGTCGAGCCCGATGGCGACCCGGTCGCCCCACTCGGCGATGACCTTGGCGCACCACTCGGGGTTCTCCAGGGCGGCGGTGCCGATGTTGACCCGGCGGCACCCGGCCTCCATGGCGGCCGCGAGCGACTCGTCGTCGCGCATGCCGCCGGACATCTCGACGTCGATGTCGAGGGTGCCGACGATCCGCGCGAGCAGGTCGCGGTTGTGCCCGTGGCCGAACGCGGCGTCGAGGTCGACGAGGTGGATCCACTCCGCGCCCGCGGACTGCCAGCGCAGGGCGGCCTCGACGGGGTCACCGAACCGCTTCTCGGAGCCGTCGACCCCCTGCACCAGCTGGACGGCCTGGCCGCCCTTGACGTCGACGGCGGGCAGCAGCTCCAGGTAGTCACTCACGAGGGCGATGCTATCGACGCCCGTTCGCAGGTGACCGCGCCCCGGGTCATCGGGGTCGGTACTGGATGTGGTCGGGGTGGGTGTGGCGGATCTCGACGAACTGGATGGTGCGGTCTCGTCGGGTCCAGGCGCGGGTGAACGCGGTCTCGGCCTCGATGGTGCGGGTGGGTAGGTGCCAGTGGGCGTTGCCGTCCTCGTCGTGGGTGACCGTCAACGCTCCGCGGGTCTTGAGGCCGTGGTGGGGTGGACAGCGGTGGTGCAGGTTGGCTGCGGTGGTGGGTCCGCGCTGCTGACCTGGTGGTTGTCCGGGTGGTGGGTCGGGGTCGTGGGGGATCTGGTGGTCGACGTCGCAGCCGGTGGCGGGTCGGGTGCAGCCGGGAACGTCGCAGGTCCCGTCGATGAGGTTCAACGCCCTGCGTAGGGGCTGGGTGGGGAAGCGGCCCAGCTCGGTCACGTCGAGGATGCCGCCGTGCTCATCGGTCAACAACCGCGAGAACAGAGTCCCGTCCTGAGCGGCGAGCTCGGCGAGCAGGCCAGGGTCGAGGACGTGCTGCCCATCCGCAGAGACGCCCGGCTCACTCGAGAGGCCGAGCAGGGTGGCCAGGGAGACGGTGATCCCGACGTGGAACCGACCACGCCCCGACGTGGTCGCGGTGACGTCCTTGCGCAGGAGGGTGTCGACGAGAGCGTCGGCGCGGGCCTGGGCCAGCGTCCGGTCATCGTCGGTGGTGGCGTGGCGGGAGGCCTTCGCTGCGAGGGTGAGGTCCCGGTCGATGAGGAGGGCGTCGGTGGTGGGGATGAGGGCCTGCAGCAGACTCATCCCGTCATCCAGGGCCGTGATGGTGACGTTGCGGTCCTGTTGGGCGGTCTTGCGGCGCTCGATCGCGTAGTCGGGCTCGACCCGGATGAGGAACCGACGCAGCCACCCCTTCAACTGCCCCAGGGTGTGGCTGGTGGCGTAGGCGAGGACGGTCTCGTCCAGCCGGGTGATGTTCTCCGGCGCATGCAGCTTCCATGCGGTGGAGGCGATCTCGCGGGCCTTGGCCCGATCGACCTCACCCCGCAGGTGGCCAGCCCAGACGACGGGGAGGTCCACCACCAGGGTGCGGGTCGCCGAGACCAGGTTCGCCACGAACCCCTGCGCGAGATGCAGCTCGAGGGCGGCCTCCAGGATGGCGACCTGCCGGGCGTCCTCGACCTGACGGGCACTCAACCCTTGGGTGAGGGCGTCGGTGCGGCGGGTCTCCACGAACCGCAGCACCGCCCGAGCCTGCTCCGCCTCACCCGCCCACACCCGACGCGACGCATCGAGTGCGTCGGCCAGGAGGGTGTCGGTGGGGCTCATGTCTCCAACCTAGGCACCCCCTCCGACACCCCCCTCCAGCCCAGAAAACTCCTGTGGACAGTGGGGTTTCTGCTGGTTCGCGCTGGGCCGTTGCCGGATGGTCTCGATACGTCCGAGCCTCGCAAGCTCGCTCGGACTACTCGACCAGCAGAACCATCCGCTGGTCGAGTAGCGCGGAGCGGTGAGGCACGAGCGTGCTCCGGGCGTATCGAGACCACTCCACACCCGCGCTGGGGCTCGGCCCGCGCTGATCCGCTGCCGGGTGGTCTCGATACGTCCGAGCCTCGCAGGCTCGCTCGGACTACTCGACCAGCGGAGCGTTCCGCTGGTCGAGTAGCGCGGAGCCGTGAGGCACGAGCGTGCTCCGGGCGTATCGAGACCAATCCACACCCACGCTGGGGGTCGGCCCGCGCCGGGCTGCTGCCGAGTGGTCTCGATACGTCAGCACGTGCTCGCTGGCGCTCGCCATCCTGACTACTCGACCAGCGGAATGACTCGCTGGTCGAGTAGGCCGAGCGGCGACGAAGGAGCGCGGTCGGACGTATCGAGACCACTCCACGCTCACGCTGGGGCTCGGCCCGCGCTGGGCCGTTGCCGGGTGGTCTCGATACGTCATGACGAGCTCGCTGGCGCTCGCCGTCCTGACGACTCGACCAGCGGAACCATCCGCTGGTCGAGTAGTCGCCTCCGCCGAGGGACGAGACGTGTGGCGACGTATCGAGACCACTCCAAGCCGTCGCTGGGGGTCGGCCCGCGCCGGGCTGCTGCCGAGTGGTCTCGATACGTCAGCACGTGCTCGCTGGCGCTCGCCGTCCTGACTACTCGACCAGCGGACGCGTCGACCAGCGGATGCAGGTCAGAAGGTGGCGAGCCAGTTCTCCAGGAGGCGGCGGCCGGCGTCGCCGGACTTCTCCGGGTGGAACTGCGTGGCCCAGAGGGGCCCGTTCTCGACGGCGGCGACGAAGCGGTCGCCGCCGTACTCGGTCCACGTGACCCGCGGGGCGGTGAACGACGTGCCCTCGACGTCGAGCTCCCACCGGCGCACACCGTAGGAGTGCACGAAGTAGAACCGCTCGTCCTCGAGACCGGCGAACATCCTCGAGCCCTCGGGCACCTGGACCGTGTCCCAGCCCATGTGCGGGACGATCGGGGCCTGGATGCGCTCGACCGTGCCGGGCCACTCGCCGCAGCCGACGGAGCGGACACCGTGCTCGATGCCCTCGCCGAAGAGGATCTGCATGCCCACGCAGATGCCCAGCACGGGACGGTTCGCGATGAGCCGGCGCTCGATGATGCGCTCGCCGTCGACCGCGCGCAGCCCCTCCATGCAGGCCGCGAACGCCCCGACGCCGGGCACGAGCAGGCCGTCGGCCGACTCGGCGACCGCCGGGTCGGACGTCAGCGTGACGTCGGCGCCGGCGCGCTCGACCGCACGGACGGCCGAGCGCAGGTTGCCGGAGCCGTAGTCGAGCACCGCGACCGTGGGCCGCGACGTCGCGGTCGGCACTACAGCGCCCCCTTGGTCGACGGGATGCCCGTCTCCCGAGGGTCGATCGCGACGGCCTCGCGCAGTGCCCGCGCGAGCGCCTTGAACTGGCACTCGGCGATGTGGTGCGGGTCGCGGCCGGCGGTGAGCGTCATGTGCATCGTCAGGCCCGCGTGGTGGGCGATCGACTCGAACACGTGCGAGGTCAGCGAGCCGGAGTAGTCGCCGCCGATGACGACGGTGATCTGCCGCTCGGGCTCGCCGGTGTGCACGAAGTAGGGCCGACCGGACACGTCGACCGTGCAGGTGGCGATGGCCTCGTCGAGCGGGACGGTCGCGGTGCCGTAGCGGGTGATGCCGGCCTTGTCGCCGAGCGCCTCGCGCAACGCGTCGCCGATGCCGATGGCGGTGTCCTCGACCGTGTGGTGGGCGTCGATGTGCAGGTCGCCCTCCGTGCGGACCGTCAGGTCGATGAGCGAGTGCCGCGACAGCGCCGTGAGCATGTGGTCGTAGAAGCCGACGCCGGTGGAGATGTCGTGCTTCCCGGTGCCGTCGAGGTCGAGCTCGACGACGACGTGCGACTCCGAGGTCTTCCGCTCGATGCGGGCAGCCCTGCTGCTCATGCGATGACCTCCTGGAGTGCCGTGAAGAACGCGTCCATCTCGGACGGCGTCCCGATGGAGACGCGCAGCCATCCTAGGGGTCCGGTCTCGCGGATGAGCACGCCACGGTCGACGAGGGCCTGCCAGGTGGCGTGCCGGTCCTCGAAGGTGCCGAAGAGGACGAAGTTGGCGTCGGAGTCGGCGACGGTGAGGCCCAGCTCGCGGAGCCGGTCGGCGGTGCGGTCGCGCTCGACCCGCAGCGCGTCGACGTTGGCGAGCAGCTCGTCGGTGTGCTGGAGCGCCGCCAGCGCGGTGGCCTGCGTGACCGACGACAGGTGGTACGGCAGCCGCACGATGCGCAGGGCGTCGACGACGTCGGCGTGCGCGGCGAGGTACCCGAGGCGGCCTCCGGCGAGGGCGAACGCCTTGCTCATGGTGCGCGTGACGACCAACCGTCGGTGGTCGGCGAGCAGCTCGAGCGCGCTGGGCGTGCCTGCGCGCCGGAACTCGGCGTAGGCCTCGTCGACGACGACCATGCCGGGTGCGGCGTCGAGCACGGCCCGGGTGTGGGCCGGGTCGAGCGCGGTGCCCGTCGGGTTGTTCGGCGACGTCAGGAACACGACGTCGGGCTGCTCGGCCTCGATGAGCGCGACGGCGGCGGCGACGTCGATGCCGAAGTCGTCACGCCGACGTCCGGCGACCCAGCGGGTGTGGGTGTTGCGCGCGTACTCGGGGTACATCGAGTAGGTCGGCGCGAAGCTGAGCGCCGTGCGCCCCGGCCCCCCGAACGCCTGCAGGACCTGCTGCATGATCTCGTTCGAGCCGTTCGCGGCCCACACGCGCGACGCGTCGAGGTCGACACCGGGCGTGTCCCGCGACAGGTAGGCCGCGAGCCCCTCGCGCAGCGCGGTGGCCTCGCGGTCGGGATAGCGGTTGAGGTCGAGCGCGGCGGCGCGCACGGCCTCGGCGACGTCGGCGGCGGCCGCCTCGCTCGGCCCATACGGGTTCTCGTTGGTGTTGAGCCGCACCGGCACGTCGATCTGCGGCGCGCCGTACGGCTCCTCGTCGCGCAGCTCGTCGCGGATCGGCAGCCACTCGGCGGGGGTGCCGGGCCGTGGGCGGCGATCGGGCTCGGGGACGCTCATCGCGCGTCGGACGCCGGCCGGGCGGTGCGCACGGCGACGGCGGCACCGTGCGACGGGAGGTCCTCGGCGGCGGCCAGCACCTCCACGTGGTGCCCGACCTCGCGCAGGGCGGCCTCGGTGTAGGTGACGACGTGCACGTTCTTGCAGAACGCGCGCACCGAGAGACCGGAGGAGTGGCAGGCGCAACCGGCCGTCGGCAGCACGTGGTTGGAGCCGGCGGCGTAGTCGCCGAGGGAGACCGGTGTCCACGCGCCGACGAAGATCGCCCCGGCGTTGACGATGCGTGCGGCGACGCCCGCCGCGTCGGCGGTCTGGATCTCGAGGTGCTCGGCGGCGTACGCGTTGGCGACGTCGACAGCCTGGTCGAGGTCGGCGACCAGCACGATCGCCGACTGCGGTCCGGCGAGCGACGTGCTGATGCGCGCCTGGTGCGTGGCAGTCGGGACCTGGCGCTCCAGCTCGGCGGTCACCGCGTCGGCGAGCGCGTCGCTGGGCGTGACGAGCACGCTGGCCGCCATCGGGTCGTGCTCGGACTGGCTGATGAGGTCGGCCGCGACGAAGGCGGGGTCGGCGGTGTCGTCGGCGATGACGGCGATCTCGGTGGGGCCGGCCTCGGAGTCGATGGCGACCGTGCCCTGCAGGTAGCGCTTGGCGGCGGCCACGTAGATGTTCCCCGGTCCGGTCACGAGGTCGACGGGCCGCACGCTGCCGCCCGTGGCGACGCTGCCGTAGGCGAGCAGCGCGAGGGCCTGCGCTCCCCCGGCCGCGTACACCTCGTCGATGCCGAGCAGCGCGCACGCCGCGAGGATCGTGGGGTGCGGCAGGCCGTCGAACTCGGCCTGCGGGGGCGAGGTGAGGGCGATCGAGCCGACGCCGGCCACCTGTGCCGGGACGGTGTTCATGACGACGGTGCTGACGAGCGGGGCGAGTCCGCCGGGCACGTAGAGGCCCACGCGCTGCATGGGCACGATGCGCCGCTCGACCGTGGCGCCCGGGGCGACGGTGGTGACGACCGTCTGCTCGAGCTCGGCCTCGCACGTGGTGCGCAGCCGGGCGATCGACTCCTCCAGACCGGCGCGGATCGCGGGGTCGAGGTCGCCCAGCGCCTTCTCCAGGTACTCCGGCGCGACGCGCAGCGACGCGGGACGGACGCCGTCGAAGCGCTCGCCGTACTCGAGCACGGCCTCCTCGCCGCGGGCCCGGACGTCGTCGCACAGCGGCCCGACCACGTGCAGCGCGTGCTCGACGTCCTGCTGCGCGCGGGGCAGCTCGGCGGTCGGGTCGGTGCGGAGGTCGAGGCGTCTGATCACGCACTGATTCTAGGGACTGGCCCTGCGCCTAGGATCAGGCCCCGTGACGTCCCGCGACCTGCAGCAGCCGATCGTGGCCGGCGTGGTCACCGCGGTGGTCGGGTTCACGTCGTCGTTCGCGGTCGTGCTCGCGGGGCTGCGTGCCGTCGGCGCCTCGCCCGACGAGGCGGCCAGCGGGCTCCTGTCGCTCACGGTCGCGTTCGGTCTGCTCATGTCGGGGCTCGCGTTGTGGACCCGCCTGCCGGTCACGCTGGCGTGGTCGACGCCGGGCGCGGCGCTGCTCGTGAGCACCGGACCGGTCGAGGGTGGCTGGCCCGCCGCCGTCGGCGCGTTCGTGCTGACCGGTGTGCTGCTCGCCCTCACGGGGCTCGTCCCCTGGCTCGGTCGGTTGGCGGCTGCGATCCCGGTGCCGCTGGCGCAGGCGATGCTGGCCGGGGTGCTGCTGCAGCTGTGCCTGGCGCCGTTCACCGCGTTCGCGGACGCGCCCGCCGCGGTCGGCCCGGTCGTGCTGGTGTGGCTGCTCGCGACCCGGTGGGCGCCCCGCTGGGCGGTCCCGCTGGCGCTGCTCGCCGCCTTCGTCGTCATCGGCGTCTCCCTGGCCACGACGGGCACCTCCGTGCCCACCGGGCACCTCCTCCCCCGCCTCGAGCCCACGACCCCGACGCTCACCGTCGCGGCGGTGGTCGGCATCGCCGTGCCACTGACCGTCGTCACCCTGGCCTCGCAGAACGTGCCGGGGGTCGCCGTGATGCGCAGCTTCGGGTTCACCGTGCCGTGGCGCGCGTCGATGGTCACGACCGGGGCGGGGACGTCGGCGGCGGCCGTGTTCGGCGGTCATGCCATCAACCTGGCCGCGATCTCGGCTGCGCTGGCCGCGGGCGACGGGGCGGGTCCACGCGAGCGCCGCTGGGTGGCGGCGTTCACGGCCGGCCTCGTCGCCCTGCTCCTCGCCCTCACCTCCGGTGCGCTGGTCGCGGTCACCGAGGCCGCGCCGGCCGGGATCGTCGAGACGGTCGCCGGCCTGGCGCTGCTCTCGACCTTCGCCGCGTCGATGGTCGCCGCGCTCGCCACCGACGCCGGACGCACGAGCGCCACCGTCACGTTCCTCGTCGCCGCGTCGGGTCTGCAGCTGTTCGGCGTCGGGGCGGCGTTCTGGGCGCTCGTCGTCGGCCTCGTCGTGCGGGCGACGCTGGAACGACGCGCCGCAGCGCCCACGGAGCGCGAGGAGGCCGCCGATGGCGCGTAGGACGTCCGACGCTGAGGCGACGCCGGCGCTCGCCGCCGTGCTGCGTGCCGGGGTCGAGCACCAGGTGCACCGCTACGTCCACGACCCTCGCTCGACGTCGTACGGCTGGGAGGCGGCCGAGGCGCTGGGCGTCGAGCCCGACCGCATCTTCAAGACCCTGCTCGCCGACGTCGACGGTGAGCTCTGCGTCGCGGTGGTGCCCGTGACCCTCCAGCTCGACCTCAAGGCGTTCGCGTCGGCGCTCGGCGGCAAGCGGGCCGCGATGGCCGACCCGGCGCGGGCCGAGCGGGCCACCGGCTACGTCGTCGGCGGCATCTCGCCGCTCGGCCAGAAGCGTGCGCACCGCACGGTCGTCGACGAGACCGCGGAGCTGTGGGACACGCTGCACGTGTCGGGTGGGCGGCGCGGGCTCGAGATCGAGCTCTCCCCCACCGACCTGCTGCGACTCACGGGTGGAGCGCCGGGGCCGATCGCTCGCTGACGTCGGGGCGTCGTCCGGCCGCCCAGGTGACGACGAAGACGCCGACCAGCCCCGCGATCGCCCACACCACGAAGGACGCCGGCGAGTCGACGGCCAGCTGGGCCGGGATCCGGGTGCCGATGGGCAGGTCGCGGGACGCCAGGGGGCCCTCCGGACCGAGCTCGACACCGAGGCGCCAGGTGAGCACCGACGCGGCCAGCGTGGCCGCGACGGTCAGCGGCACGACGACCCAGCCGAGACGGCGCAGGACGAAGCCGGCCACGAGGCCCCAGAGCGCTCCCACGGCCGCCCCCAGGGCGACGAACAACAGCTCGACACCGACCTGGGCACCCGAGGCCTCCTCGGTGAGCACGACACCCTGCTGCGTGACCTCCCACTGCGGCGGCGACGCGAGCGCGACCCACAGCGCCGCGGCACCTCCCGCGAGCACGAGCAGGACCCCCACCAGGGCGACCACCTGCACGACCGTGCGCCTCATTCCTGATCCCTTCATCCCAGGCAATGCGGCCCCAGGAGCTCCTTGAGGTCGGCGATGAGCGACGAGGACGGCTTGACCCGCAGGCTGTCGTCAAGACGCATGACCTTGGTGGTACCGGTGCCGACGAGGCGCAGGTGCACCTCGGTCATGCCGGGGTGGCTGCCCAGCACCTGCTTGAACGTGCCGATGGTGTCGCTCGTGCACCGTGCGACCGGCAGCGTGACGACGACGGGGGCGTCGGCCTGCCCGCCCGAGCCCATGGCCGGCATGGTCACCTCGAGCGCGTTGAGCTCGACGCTGTCGTCCTTGCGGCGCAGGCGTCCCTTGACGACCACGACGGTGTCGGGCACGAGCACGGGCGCGGCGAGGTTGTACGCGCCGGGGAAGACCATCACGTCGATGCTGCCGTCGAGGTCCTCGACCGTCACGAGCGCCCAGGTGTCGCCCTTCTTGCTGAGCCGGCGCTGGACCGCGGTGATCAGGCCGCACACCCGCACGGTCGTGCCGTCGGGGCGCTCGGCGTCGGCGATGAGGTCGCCGATCGAGCAGTCGCTGCTGGCCTTCAGCACGTGCTCCAGCCCCATGAGCGGGTGGTCGGAGACGTAGAGGCCGAGCATGTCGCGCTCGAACGCGAGGAGCTGGGTCTTCTCCCACTCCGGCATGTCCGGCACGCTGACGGTGACGCCCGTGAACGCGTCGTCCATCCCGCCGAACAGGGAGTCCTGGCCGATCGCGGCGTTGCGCTTGAGGTCGATGTACTGGTCGACCGCGTCCTCGGCGATCGTCGTCAGGGCGCGACGACGGTGGCCCAGCGAGTCGAACGCACCGGCCTTGATGAGGGAGTCGAGCACGCGCTTGTTGCAGACGTGCGTGGGCACCTTGTCGAGGAAGTCGGTGAAGTCCTGGTACGGACCGTTCTCCTCCCGGCCCGCGACGATGCCGGCCACGACGTTCTCGCCGACGTTGCGCACGGCGCTGAGCCCGAAGCGGATGTCCTCGCCCACCGAGGCGAAGTTCGAGACGGAGTCGTTGACGTCCGGCGGCAGCACCTGGATGCCGAGCCGGCGGCACTCCGCGAGGTAGATGGCCGACTTGTCCTTGTCGCCGCGGGTGCTCGTGAGCAGCGCGGCCATGTACTCGGCCGGGTAGTTGGCCTTGAGGTAGGCGGTCCAGTAGGAGATGACGCCGTACGCGGCGGAGTGGGCCTTGTTGAAGGCGTAGTCGGAGAACGGGAGCAGGATCTCCCACAGCGCGGTGATGGCCGCCTGGGAGTAGCCGCGCTCGAGCATGCCGGCCTGGAAGCCCGCGTACTGCTTGTCGAGCTCCTCCTTCTTCTTCTTGCCCATCGCGCGACGCAGGTTGTCGGCCTGTCCGAGGCTGAACCCGGCCAGGACCTGGGCGATCTCCATCACCTGCTCCTGGTAGACGATCAGGCCGTACGTCTCCCCCAGGACGTCCTTGAGCGGCTCCTCCAGCTCGGGGTGGATCGGCTCGATCGCCTCGCGGCCGTTCTTGCGCCGCGCGTACTTGTTGTGCGAGTCCGCGCCCATCGGTCCGGGGCGGTACAGCGCGCCGACGGCCGAGATGTCCTCGAACTTGTCCGGACGCATGCTGCGCAGCAGGGCCCGCATCGGGCCGCCGTCGAGCTGGAACACGCCGAGCGTGTCACCACGCGACAGCAGGTCGTAGGTGGCCGGGTCGTCGAACGTGAGGTCCTCCAGGACGACCTCCTCGCCCCGGTTGGCCTTGATGTTGAGGAGGGCGTCGTCGAGGACCGTCAGGTTGCGCAGACCCAGGAAGTCCATCTTGACCAGCCCGAGCGACTCGCACATCGGGTAGTCGAACTGGGTGATGATCGCGCCGTCCTGCTCGCGACGCATGATCGGCACGATGTCGACGAGCGGCTCGCTGCTCATGATGACGCCGGCCGCGTGCACGCCCCAGTTGCGGATCTGGCCCTCGAGGCCGAGCGCCGTCTCGTAGATCTTGCGGACCTCGGCGTCGCTCTCGTGGAGCTCGCGGAACTCCTTGCCGTCGTTGTAACGCTTGTGGCTCGGGTCGAAAAGCTGCTTGAGCGGCACGCCCTTGCCCATGATGTCGGCGGGCAGCGCCTTGCTGATCCGCTCGCCCATGCTGAACGGGTAGTCGAGGACGCGGTTGGCGTCCTTGATGGCGGCCTTGGACTTCAGCCGTCCGAAGGTGGCGATGTAGGCGACGCGGTCGTTGCCGTACTTCTCGCTGACGTACCGGATGACCTCCGCGCGCCGACGCTCGTCGAAGTCGATGTCGAAGTCGGGCATCGACGGACGCTCGGGGTTGAGGAAGCGCTCGAAGATCAGGCCGTGGGTGAGGGGGCACAGGTCGGTGATGCGCAGCGCGTACGCGGCGATCGAGCCCGCGCCGGAGCCACGACCCGGACCGACCCGGATGCCGTTGTCCTTCGACCAGTTGATGAAGTCGGCGACCACGAGGTAGTAGCCGCAGTAGCCCTTGGTCTTGATGACCTCGAGCTCCATCTCGACGCGGTCGCGCACCTCCTGGGTGAGCGCGTCGCCCGGGTAGCGCGACTCGATCCCGCGCCACACCTCCTTGACGAACCAGCTCTCCTCGGTCTCGCCCTCGGGGACGTCGGCCCGTGCCATGTAGCCGCCGGTGTTCTCGGAGAACTCGACGTCGCAGCGCTCGGCGATGAGCAGCGTGTTGTCGCACGCCTCCTTCATGCCGTAGCGGTCCTCCCACAGCTCGCGCATCTCCGCCGCGGACTTCACGTAGTAGCCGCCGCCGTCGAACTTGAGCCGCTTCGGGTCGGCGATCGACTTGCCCGACGCGACGCAGATGAGCGCGTCGTGCGCGTCGGCGTCCTCGGGGTGCGTGTAGTGGCAGTCGTTGGTGGCCACCGGGGGCAGCCCGAGCTGCTTGCCCAGGCGCAGGAGGTCGTCGCGGACCTCACGCTCGATCGGGATGCCGTGGTCCATCAGCTCGAGGAAGAAGTTCCCCTTGCCGAAGATGTCCTGGAAGTCCGACGCCGCCTGGACGGCCTCGTCGTACTGCCCGAGCCGCAGCCGGGTCTGGACCTCGCCCGACGGGCAGCCCGTGGTGGCGATCAGCCCGGAGCTGTACTCGGCGAGCAGCTCGCGGTCGGCGCGGGGCTTGTAGTAGTAGCCCTCGAGGCTCGAGCGCGACGACAGCCGGAAGAGGTTGTGCATGCCCTCCGTCGTGGAGGCCAGCATCGTCATGTGCGTGTAGGCGCCGCCACCGGCGACGTCCTTGCCGCCCTCCTCCTCGTCGCCCGTGAGACCACGGCCCCACTTGACCTTGCGCCGCTCGCTGCGGTGCGTGCCGGGCGTCAGGTAGGCCTCGATGCCGATGATCGGCTTGACGCCGTGCTTGCGGGCCTTGGACCAGAAGTCGTAGGCGCCGTGCACGTTGCCGTGGTCGGTCATCGCGATGGCCGGCATGCCGAGCTCGGCGGTGCGCGCGAACATGCCGTCGAGCAGTGCGTGACCGTCGAGCATCGAGTACTCCGTGTGGTTGTGCAGGTGCACGAAGGACGAGTCGCTCGGCATCGGGTGATGCGCCTCCAGACATGGCGGACGGACGGCCCCGAGGGGCGGTGGAGGGGAAGGAGGCCAGCCTACGCGAGGGTCCCGACCCGTCCCGCCAGCACACGCGGGGACGGGTCGGGATCGGGCCTCAGCGCGCGGCGGAGACCCGGTAGCGGCGGATCGAGAGCGGCACGAAGACCACGAGGATCAGCACCACCCAGAGCAGCGTGTACAGCACCGGGTGCTGCAGGCTCCACGCCGTGCTGTCGACCGGGCCCGCGGGCACGTTGCCGAACAGCTCGCGGCACGCCTGGGTGACCGCCGAGACCGGGTTCCACTCCACGAACGGGCGCAGGAAGGAGTTGAAGTCCTGCGTCGGGACGAAGGCGTTCGACACGAAGGTGAGCGGCATGATGACGATGAACGAGGCGTTGTTGATCACCTCGACGCTCGGCACGATCAGCCCCACCCAGGCCATGACCCAGCTGACCGCGTAGGCGAACAGCAGGAGCAGCAGGAACCCGGCCAGCATGTCGAGGACGCCCTCGCGCGCCCGCCAGCCGACGAGCAGGCCGGTGAGCGCCATGATGACGAGCGACAGGACGTTGTAGATGATGTCGGACGTCGTGCGGCCCACGAGGACGGCCGACGGCGACATCGGCAGCGACCGGAAGCGGTCGATGATGCCCTTCTGCATGTCCTCGGCCAGGCCCGCACCCGTGAACGTCGCGCCGAACACGACGGTCTGGGCGAAGATCCCGCCGATGAGGAACTCGCGGTAGTTCAGGCCCTCGCCCGCGTCGATCGCGCCGCCGAAGACGAACGCGAACAGCAGGACGAACATGATCGGCGAGATCAGGACGAACACGAGGATCTCGGGGACCCGCTTGATCTTGATGACGTTGCGCTTGGCGACGACCCAGCCGTCGCTCACGACCCGGGTGGCGTTCATGCGGTGGCCTCGTCCTTCTGGTCGGTGGCGGTGTCCGACGCGGTCGCGTGACCGGTCAGGCTGAGGAAGACGTCGTCGAGCGTCGGACGGCGCAGTCCGACGTCGACGACGGCCAGCTGCTGCTCCTGCAGGGCCTGCAGGACGGTGGCGAGCCGCGCGACGCCGTCGGTGACGGGCGCGGACAGGCCACGGCCGTTCGCGTCGACCTGCACCTCCCCCGTGGCGACGGTCGCGAGGAGCCGGGCGGCGGCGTCGCGGTCGGCGGGGTCGGCGACGACGACCTCGACCCGCTCGCCACCCGTCCGGGCCTTCAGCTCGTCGGCGGTGCCGCGGGCGATGGCACGGCCGGAGTCGATGACGACGATCTCGTCGGCGAGCACGTCGGCCTCCTCGAGGTACTGCGTGGTGAGCAGGAGGGTGGCGCCCGAGCGGACGAGCTCCTGGATGACGCCCCACATCTGCTGCCGCGCGCGGACGTCGAGCCCGGTGGTCGGCTCGTCGAGGATGATCACCGGCGGGGCCGCGACGAGCGCGCCGGCGAGGTCGAGGCGGCGTCGCATGCCGCCGGAGTAGGTCTTGGAGGGCCGGTCCCCCGCGTCGGCGAGGTCGAAGCGCTCCAGCAGCTCGCGTGCGCGGTCGCGGGCCTGGGCGCGACCCATGCCGTAGAGCCGGCCGATCATGTCGAGGTTCTCGAAGCCGGTGAGGTACTCGTCGACGGCGGCGTACTGGCCCGAGAGGCCGATGCGCGCCTTGACGCCCTCGGGGTCCTTCGCGACGTCGACCCCGGCGACCTCGGCGGTGCCGCCGTCGGCCTTGAGCAGCGTGGCGAGGATGCGCACGGCGGTGGTCTTGCCCGCCCCGTTGGGACCGAGCAGGCCCAGGACGGTGCCCTCTGGCACCGACAGGTCGAGTCCGGACAGCGCCTCGACCCCCTTGTAGCGCTTGACGAGCCCGGTGGCCCGGATCATGTCGGCCATCAACCATCTCTCCGCCCTGTGTTCCGGGATGGAACACCTGGGGACGATCATGCCCTGTCGCGCCGACAGAACTCATCGTCCGAAGGGATGAGATCCGGACCCCGAACGGGCTCAGTCCTGGCGGTAGCTGGCGAGGAAGTTGCCGAGGCGCTGGATGGCGTCGCGCAGGTCCTGCGCCCACGGCAGCGTGACGATGCGCAGGTGGTCGGGGTCGGGCCAGTTGAAGCCCGTGCCCTGCGTCAGGAGGATCTTCTCCTTGAGGAGCAGGTCGAGGACGAGCTGCTGGTCGTCGCGGATCTCGTGCACCTCTGGGTCGAGCCGCGGGAACACGTAGAGGGCGCCCTTGGGCTCCACGACGGACACGCCCGGGATGGCGTTGAGCTCCTTGACGGCGGTGTCGCGCTGCTCGACCAGGCGGCCGCCGGGCAGCACGAGGTCCTTGATGCTCTGGTACCCGCCGAGCGCCACCTGGATGGCGTTCTGGGCCGGGACGTTGGGGCACAGCCGCATCGACGCGAGCAGCGTGATGCCCTCGAGGTAGTCGCGCGCGCCCTCGAGGGGTCCGGTGACCACGAGCCACGCCGCGCGGTAGCCGCACACCCGGTAGGCCTTGGACAGGCCGTTGAAGGTCAGCGTGAGGACGTCGGGCGCGAGCGTCGCGAGCGAGACGTGCTCGGCGTCGTCGTAGAGGATCTTGTCGTAGATCTCGTCGGCCATGAGGACGAGCCCGTGCCGGCGCGCGAGGTCGGCGATGCCGGCGAGCGTCTCCCGCGAGTAGACCGCACCCGTCGGGTTGTTCGGGTTGATGACGACGATGACCTTGGTGCGCTCGGTGATCTTGGACTCGAGGTCCTCGAGGTCGGGGTTCCACTCGTTCTGCTCGTCGCACCGGTAGTGCACGGGCGTGCCGCCGGCCAGGTTGGTCACGGCCGTCCAGAGCGGGTAGTCCGGGA
Source organism: Aeromicrobium sp. CnD17-E (assembly GCF_024124745.1). Lineage (GTDB taxonomy): Bacteria > Actinomycetota > Actinomycetes > Propionibacteriales > Nocardioidaceae > Aeromicrobium. The sequence goes on along the minus strand of NZ_JAMXRU010000035.1, from coordinate 7,823 downwards.
TGGGGATGAGCACCTCGTCGCCGTTGTCGAGCAGCGCCTGCAGGGCCATCTGGATGAGCTCGGAGACGCCGTTGCCGATCCACACGTCGTCGACGTCGAGCGCCGGGAAGCCGTCGACCAGCTGGTAGTGGTGCACGACGGCGCGACGGGCCGACTGGATGCCGCGCGAGTCGGAGTAGCCGGCGGAGTCGGGCAGGGCGGCGATGACGTCCTGCAGGATCTCCGCGGGCGCGTCGAACCCGAACGGCTGCGGGTTGCCGATGTTGAGCTTGAGGATCCGGTGCCCCTCGGCCTCCAGGGCGGCGGCGCGGGCACTCACGGGTCCGCGGATGTCGTAGAGGACGTCCCTCAGCTTCTCGGACTGGCGCACACGCTGGCTGGGCATGCCGTCATCCTCCCAGACGCCCCTCCCCACCCCGCTGAGTGTGACGCCCCTCCCCCTGAGTGTGACGTTCGCGGGCCAGAATCCCAGGAATCGGCCCGCGAACGTCACGCTCAGCGGGGTGTGGACGGCGGGATGACCGCGCGCCACGTCGACGCGACGGTGGGACCATGCACGCACGTCGCACCGCGCACCACCTTCGGACGGGCCTGACCCCCGACGTGGCCCGCGGTCCGACGATGGAGCGCCGCGCCCATGGGCTGTTGCGGCCAGCCGGGCTCGACGCGGCCGCGCACGTGCAGCGGGTCGACGACGCCGTCGGGCTGCTTCTCCCCGGCACGGCGCTCGGCGGCTGGGCCTCGCTGTTCCTCCAGGGCAACGACTGGTTCGACGGGCGGACCGGCGACGGGGTGCGGCCGGCGCTGGTCCACTGCTCGCCCGGCACCCAGCTCCGACGTCGCGACGTGGTCACGCCGTTCCGCGGCCGGATCCTTGCCGAGGAGCTCACGGCGGTCGACGTCGGGGAGCGTGTCGCTGTGACGACGCTCGCTCGAGCCGCCTTCGACGAAGCGCGTACGGCACCGGACCTGCGGGCCGCCGTCGTCGCGATCGACATGGCGGTCAGCGGCACGCACCGCCGGCCCCGTACGACGCTGGACGCCGTGCGTCGGGTCGAGGCTCGTCACGTCAAGGTCCGCGGAGTCGTGCAGGTCCGCGGGGCCCTCGACCTCGCCTCCGAACGCTCTGCCAGCCCCGCCGAGACCCGCACCCGGCTCGTCGCCCAGCTCGACGCAGGTCTGACGGGCCTTCGGGTCAACGCTCCACTCTTCGACCTCGACGGTGCCCTGTTCGGGGTCGCCGACCTCGTCGACCCCGAGACGGGACTGGTGGTCGAGACCGACGGGGCCGGGCACCGTGAGATCGAGCAGCACACGCTCGACAACCGTCGAGAGGAGGCGTTCGAGCGCGCCGGGTGCGTGGTCGTGCGCGCGACGGCCCTCGACCATCGCGATCGGTGGGGCCTGAGCGCGCGCATCGTCCGAGGCCGATTCGACGCCGCCCGCACGTCTCGACGTCGCTGGACGCTCGACCCTCCCCCGTGGTGGTCCACCTGGCCGGGCGCCCGCCCCTGGCTCTGACCCGCTGAGTGCGACGTTTGCGGGCCGAAAAGCGCGGATCCACCCCGCAAACGTCACACTCAGCGGGGTGGGGATGAGGGTGGTGAGGGTGGTGAGGGTGGTGAGGGTGGTGAGGGTGGGTCAGTGGGCGTCGCGGACGACGTCGAGGGCGTGGGCGAGGTCGGCCGGGTAGGGGCTCTCGAAGTCGACGCGCTCGCCCGTGGTCGGGTGGTCGAAGCCGAGGTGGACGGCGTGCAGCCACTGCCGGTCGAGCCCGACCCGGGCCGCGAGCGTCGGGTCGGCGCCGTACTGCAGGTCGCCGACGCAGGGGTGGTGCAGCGCGCTCATGTGCACGCGGATCTGGTGCGTGCGTCCCGTCTCGAGCTTGATGGTCAGCAGCGACGCGAACCGGTGCGCCTCGAGCGTGTCGTAGTGCGTGACGCTGGGCCGGCCGTCGGCGCGCACCGTGAACTTGAAGTCGTGCTTCGGGTGCCGGGCAATGGGGGCGTCGATCGTGCCCGTGTGCGGGTCGGGGTGGCCCTGCACGAGCGAGTGGTACGTCTTCTCCACCGTGCGGTCGCGGAACGCCTGCTTGAGGACGCTGTACGCCCGCTCGGACTTCGCGATCGTCATGAGGCCGCTCGTGCCGACGTCGAGCCGTTGCACGATGCCCTGCCGCTCCGGCGCGCCCGACGTGGAGATGCGGACACCGGCGCCGGCCAGGTGCCCGACGACGGTGGGCCCCTCCCACCCGACGCTGGGGTGGGCGGCGACGCCGACGGGCTTGTCGACGACGACGATGTCGTCGTCCTGGTAGACGATGCTCATGCCCTCGACCTGCTCGGCGACGACGGTCGCGACCCGGGGCGCGGGGATGGTGGCCTCGAGCAGCGCGCCGGGCTCGACGCGCTCGGACTTCTGCGGCACCTGGCCGTCGAGGAGCACGTGGCCCTCGGCGACCAGCTCGCTCGCGCGGGTGCGCGACAGTCCCAGCAGACGCGCGAGGGCGGAGTCGACCCGCTCACCGGCGAGGCCCTCGGGCACCGAGATGACCCGGTGCTCCTGCCCGACCTCGGCGCTCATGCGCGGTCCTTCGCGCCGGACTCGTCCGCCTCGGCCCGGGTGCCGTCGATGCCGACGCCCTGCCAGGTGCGGATGACGACGAGGACGGCCGCGACGGTCAGGTAGATGTCGGCGACGTTCCCGACGAAGAGGCCGCCGTAGTCGATGAAGTCGACGACGTGGCCCCGGAAGGGTCCGGGATCGCGGAAGACGCGATCGGTGAGGTTGCCGAGCGCGCCGGCGAGCAGCAGCACCAGCGCCACGGTCCAGACCCGGTCGCGCAGTCGGGCCGCGAGCCGCACGACGGCGACGCAGACCGCGACGGCGACCAGGCTGAGCAGCACCGTCATGGAGGCGCCCATGCCGAACGCCGCGCCAGGGTTGCGCAGGAAGGTCAGCTCGAGCACGCCAGGCACGAGGCGGATCGGCTCGGCGCGGTCGGCGAGCCGGTCGACGGCGAGCACCTTGGTGAGCTGGTCGACCACCCAGGCGACGGCGACGACGGCGAGGAACAGCGGCACGACCCGACGACGGGGCGTGGGCACGGAGGCCGCTTCGGAGGATTCAGGCATCGCCGTCATCGTCCCACGGGGACCCACGCGCAGGGTCAGCGACGCTCCTCGCGCTGCTTGCACGCCTTGCAGAGCGTGGCGCGCGGGAAGGCCTGCAGGCGCAGCTTGCCGATCGGCTCGCCGCACGTCTCGCAGGCCCCGTACGTGCCCTTGCCCAGCCGGTCGAGCGCCTTCTCGGTCTGCAGCAGGAGCACGCGCTGGTTCGCGGCGAGCGACATCTCCGCGTCCCGCTCGAGGCTCGTGGAGCCGACGTCGGCCTGGTCGTTGCCGGCGCCGTCGACGCCGTCGCGCAGCAGGTCCTGCAGCTCCTTGGCGGAGAGGTCGAGCTCCTTGCGGAGCCGGACGAGGTCGTCCTCCAGCTCGGCGCGGACGGCCGCGGTCTCGTCGGAGGTCCAGGGATCCTCGTCGCCCCGCACGGCCAGGGTGGTCTCGGTCATGCGGGAACAGTAGACCCGGGCCCCTAGAGGCACAACTTCGCCCAGGGCGCGGTCGCGTCGACGGGCGGAGTACGCTGGCTCCAGCAGCGTCCGAGCCGTCATCAGCGGCGAGCTTCCGGAAGAACGGGCCTCCCCCGAGGCCTCAGTAGAACCGGACGGGTGGCCCGTCACAGCCGTTCGACGAGTGGTCGCGGTCGGCAGGTCCGGCGGCGGCAACCGAGGTGGTACCGCGGTCCTCCCCAGGGTCGTCCTCGAGGCAGAGAACGACCCCTCCAGGAGCAGCCGCATGACGTACCCCAAGGCGCAGACGGGCCTCGACCAGCCCGCCGGCGACGTCCCCTCCACGCCGCGCTTCCCCGACATCGAGGAGCGTGTCCTGGCGTACTGGAAGGACGACGGCACCTTCCGCGCGAGCGTCGACGCCCGCGACCCCGGCGAGGACGGCTCGAACGAGTTCGTCTTCTACGACGGTCCCCCGTTCGCCAACGGCCTGCCCCACTACGGGCACCTGCTGACGGGCTACGTGAAGGACCTCGTCCCCCGCTACCAGACGATGCGCGGCCGCCGGGTCGAGCGTCGCTTCGGCTGGGACACCCACGGGCTGCCGGCCGAGCTCGAGGCGATGCGCCTCAACGGCATCAAGACGACCGACGAGATCGTCGCGATGGGCATCGACCGGTTCAACGAGGCGTGCCGTGCGTCGGTGCTGAAGTACACCGGCGAGTGGGAGGCGTACGTGACGCGCCAGGCCCGCTGGGTCGACTTCGAGCACGACTACCGGACGCTGAACCCGGAGTACATGGAGTCGGTCATCTGGGCGTTCAAGCAGCTGCACGAGAAGGGCCTCGTGTACGAGGACTTCCGGGTGCTCCCCTACTGCTGGAACGACGAGACGCCGCTGTCGAACCACGAGCTGCGGATGGACGACGACGTCTACCAGAACCGTCAGGACCCGGCGGTCACCGTCGGCTTCGCGATCACGACGCCGGGCGAGCTGCAGGGCGCGCGCCTGATGATCTGGACCACCACGCCCTGGACGCTGCCGTCGAACCTCGCGGTCATGGTCGGGACCGACATCGACTACGTCGCGGTCGAGCACGGCGACACCCGGCTGGTCCTCGCCGAGGCGCGCCTGGGCGCGTACGCCCGCGAGCTCGGCGACGAGCCGACCGTCGTGTGGCGCGGCACCGGCGCCGACCTCGTCGGCCTGGTCTACGCGCCGCCGTTCTCCTACTACGCCGACCACGAGAACGCGTTCCGCGTGGTCGCGGCCGACGAGGCCGTCACGACCACCGACGGCACCGGGCTGGTGCACAGCGCCGGCGCGTTCGGCGAGGTCGACAAGGAGGTCACGGACCGTGAGGGCATCGCGCCGGTCATGCCCGTGGCGAAGGACGGCCGGTTCACGGAGCCGGTCAGCCACTACGCCGGCATGCAGGTCTTCGACGCGAACCCGCACGTGATCGACGACCTCAAGAACGCCACGGGCGCGGTCACGTCGGGCACGCTGCTCCTGCGGCGCGAGACGTACGACCACTCCTACCCGCACTGCTGGCGCTGCCGTCAGCCCCTGATCTACAAGGGCGTCGAGTCGTGGTTCGTCCGCGTGACGGCCTTCAAGGACCGCATGGTCGAGCTGAACCAGCAGATCCGCTGGGTGCCCGACCACATCCGCGACGGACAGTTCGGCAAGTGGCTGGAGAACGCGCGCGACTGGTCGATCACCCGCAACCGGTTCTGGGGCTCCCCCGTGCCGGTGTGGAAGAGCGACGACCCCGCGTACCCGCGGATCGACGTCTACGGCTCGTTCGAGGAGATCGAGCGCGACTTCGGCACGCTGCCGTTGAAGGACGGCGTGCCCGACCTGCACCGTCCGTACGTCGACGACCTGGTGCGTCCGAACCCCGACGACCCGACCGGGACGTCGATGATGCGCCGCGTGCCCGACGTGCTCGACGTCTGGTTCGACTCCGGGTCGATGTCGTTCGCGCAGAACCACTACCCGTTCGAGAACGGCGAGTGGTTCGAGGGACACTTCCCGGCCGACTTCATCGTCGAGTACATCGGCCAGACGCGCGGCTGGTTCTACACGCTGCACGTGCTGGCGACGGCGCTGTTCGACCGGCCCGCGTTCGAGACGTGCGTCAGCCACGGCATCGTCCTCGGCTCCGACGGCAACAAGATGAGCAAGTCGCTGCGCAACTACCCGGACGTCTCGGAGGTCTTCGACCGCGACGGCGCCGACGCGATGCGCTGGTTCCTCATGGCGTCGCCGATCCTGCGGGGCGGCAACCTGGTGGTCACCGAGCAGGGCATCCGCGACAGCGTGCGCCAGGTGATGATCCCGCTCTGGAACAGCTGGGCGTTCCTCGGGCTGTACGCGAACGCGGCCGGGTACGACGCGCGTCCGCTGGACGCGGCTCCGGCTGACCCGCTCGACCGCTACGTGGTCGCGAAGCTGGGCCGCTGGGTGCGCGAGATGACGACGTACCTCGACGACTACGCCATCGCCGAGGCCTGCGAGTCGACGCGCGAGTTCCTCGACGTCCTGACCAACTGGTACATCCGACGCTCGCGCGAGCGGTTCTGGCTGTCCGACGCCGAGGGCGAGCTGACCGACGAGCAGCGCGCGCCGTTCGACACCCTCTACACCGTGCTCGAGACGGTGTGCCGCGTCGTCGCGCCGCTGCTGCCGCTGGTCAGCGAGGAGATCTGGCGCGGCCTCACCGGCGGGCGCTCGGTGCACCTGACCGACTGGCCCGACGCCGACGCGTTCGTCGTCGACGACGCCCTCGTCGACGCGATGGACCAGGTGCGTGAGGTCTGCTCCGCCGGCTCGGCGCTGCGCAAGGCGGCGGCGCTGCGCGTGCGGCTGCCGCTGCCCCTGCTCGAGGTCGCCGTGCCCGACCCTGCAGCACTGTCGGGGTTCGAGGAGGTCGTCGCCCGCGAGCTGAACGTGCGGGAGGTCCGCTTCGTCGCCGCCGACTCCGAGGAGGCCGCCGCGCACGGGCTGACGTCGCGCCTGACCGTGCACGCCCGCGTCGCCGGTCCGCGTCTCGGCAAGGACGTGCAGCAGGCGATCAAGGGGTCGAAGTCGGGCGACTGGTCGGTGGCCGACGACGGCACGGTCACGTCCGGCGGCATCGCGCTGCAGGAGGGCGAGTTCACCCTCGAGCAGGTGGCGGGCGCGTCGGGCGGCACCGAGATCGCGGTGCTCCCCCGCGGCGGCTTCGTCGCGCTCGACACCACCGTGACGCCCGAGCTCGAGGCCGAGGGCCTGGCTCGCGACGTCGTGCGCGGCGTCCAGCAGGCCCGACGCGACGCCGGCCTGTCGGTCTCGGACCGGATCGTCCTGCACGTGGACGGCGACGCCGCCGTCCTCGACGCGGTCCGCACCCACGAGTCGCTCGTGGCGGGCGAGACGCTCGCGACGTCGGTGCACCTCGGCGACCTCGCCGAGGGCACGAGCATCGACGTCACCGGCGCCAGCGCCCGGGTCGCCGTGGTCAGGGCCTGACGCCCTGCACAGGTGGGGAGATTCCCAGGTCGACCTGGGAATCTCCCCACCGGGCACGGGAATCTCCTCCAAGCACGGCTTGCTCTCCGTGCCTCGCTGAGTTTCCCGTGGTCCGCGGAGATTCCCAGGTCGACCTGGGAATCTTCGGTCGGGGACGACGAAGGCCCCCACCGGACGGTGGGGGCCTTCGTCGTGCTGGTGTCAGAGCGAGGCGTTGCTGTCCTCGTCGCCGAGCAGGGAGCGCAGGCGGCGGGGCGACCCGTCGTTCTGGCCCTGGTTGGCGGCAGCCGGGGTGTTCTCGTTCGCCGCGAGCTGGTCGAGCTGGCTCTGGAAGTAGTTCTTGAGCCGGGCCCGGTACTCGCGCTCGTAGGCCCGCAGGTGCTCGACCTCGCGCTGGAGCTCGTAGCGCTCCCGCTCGATGGCGGCGACGGCCTGCTGGCGGCGCTCGTTGGTCTCCTCGTCGAGCTTCTGCGCGCGGATGCGGGCGTCGGTCTCGAGGCGGTCGGCCTTGCCGCGCGACTCGTTGGTCAGGCGCTCGGCCTTGGTGCGGGCCTCACCGACGATGCGGTCGGCCTCCTCCTTCGCCTGCTCCATGAGCTGGTCGGCGTTGGTGGACGCGATCTCGAGCAGGCGCGCGGCGGCGGTGGATGCCTCGCCGATGCTGCTCGCGCGGGTCTGCGCGGGCTCGGGGGTGGCGGCCACGACCGGCGCGGGGGCCGGGGCGGGAGCGGGCTC
>NZ_JAMXRU010000034.1 GCF_024124745.1 Aeromicrobium sp. CnD17-E | reverse complement strand
CATGCCTGCCGACGGGGGTAAAACTGATTACTTCTCGTCGACTTTTAGCACACTGTTGAGTTCTCAAACATCAGACGCACACCCACCAGACAGACCCACATCAGGGCCCACCCACCAGGGGCTGGTCTATCGTACGCGGCTCGTGATCACCGGGTCAAACCCGGGGTCCTGCCACGATCACTCTCCGTTGTCAGCGGTCAGTCTCCGGAACTCAGTTCCTGGCGTTAACCGTTTCGGTTCGAGTGGTTGCTCGCTCCGAGTGCCCGGCCTCTCGGCCTTGCGCTCCGTCGTGCGGTGCAACAAGAAGAACATTACTCAGACGACCGGAGCAGGGTCAAATCCGTGCGGTGTGACCCCGGCCATAGTCGCGACGGGACTCGACGGATCCCTGCAACGGCGCGCTTTCCGCGGCGCAGGACGAGCCAGGAGCCGTGCAGGGCGTCCAGGGAGGCGAGCGGTGCCTCGGCGTCGTCGACCCGGCTGTTGTTGACGTACGCGCCCCCCTCGCACACCGCGCGGCGCGCGGCGGAGCGCGAGTCGACGAGGCCGGTCTCGAGGAGGGCGTCCGTGAGCGTGGCGTCGCCAGGCAGCTCGACGACGCCCGCCTCCCCCAGCGCGGCCGCGAGGGTGTCCTCCGGCAGCTCGGCCAGCTCTCCGCGGCCGAACAGGGCCGTCGACGCGAGCTCCGCGGCGTCGACCTCGCCCTGCCCGTGCACGAGCGCCGTGACCTCGGCGGCGAGACGTCGCTGTGCGAGGCGTCGCCCGGGTGCGGCAGCGTGCTCGGCCATGAGCGCGTCGACCTCGTCGACCGGCACGAAGGTGAACTGCTTGAGGTACTCCCCCACCTTCGTGTCCTCGGCCTGGATCCACGACTGGTAGAAGGCGTAGGGGCTCATGAGCTCGCGGTCGAGCCACACCGTCCCCGACTCCGTCTTGCCGAACTTCGTGCCGTCGGCCTTCGTGATGAGCGGGGTCGCGAGGGCGTGCACCCGGCGTCCCTCCGAGCGACGGACGAGCTCGACGCCGGCGGTGATGTTGCCCCACTGGTCGCTGCCGCCGGTCTGCAGCACGCAGCCGTGCCGACGGTGCAGCTCCAGGTAGTCCATCGACTGGAGCAGGACGTAGCTGAACTCGGTGTAGCTGATGCCGCTCTCGAGCCGGCTGCTCACCACGTCGCGGGCCAGCATGCGGTTCACCGGGAAGTGCTTCCCGATGTCGCGCAGGAAGTCGATCGTGCTGAGGGACTCGGTCCAGTCGAGGTTGTTGACCATCGTCGCGCCGTTCTCGCCCTCCAGGTCGACGAAGCGGACGACCTGGTCGCGGATCCGCTCCACCCAGGTCGCGACGGTCTCGCGGGTGTTCATGACCCGTTCGCCGGTCTCCTTGGGGTCGCCGATGAGGCCGGTGGAGCCGCCGACGAGCAGGAGCGGTCGGTGCCCGGCGAGCTGGAGCCGCCTGGCGGTGAGGATCTGCAGCAGGTTGCCGACGTGCAGGCTGGGAGCGGTCGGGTCGAAGCCCACGTAGTAGACGATCGGGCCGGCGTCCATCTCGGCCCGCAGCGCCTCGAGGTCGGTCGAGTGCGCCACGAGTCCGCGGGCGGTCAGGTCGTCGAGGACGGATCCTCCGGCTGTGCTCACGTGGGGCTCCTGGTCGGTCGGGGCGGACGGGCCCATTCTGGCGCGCGACCGCGACGGTCCGCGCAGCGGCGTCGGGAACACCGGCGACGGCCCGGCGGTTGGGACGGTCATGACGGTGGACGTGCAGATCTGGTCGGACGTGGCGTGCCCCTGGTGCTACGTCGGGAAGCGGCGCTTCGAGAAGGCCGTGGAACGGTTCCGGGAGGAGGGCGGCGACGTGCAGGTCACCTACCGCAGCTTCGAGCTGTCGCCGGACACACCGGTCGACTTCGAGGGCGACGAGGTCGACTTCCTCGCCCGCCACAAGGGCATGGCGCGCGAGCAGGTGGTGGGCATGCTCGCGCAGATGACCGAGGTCGCGTCCGACGAGGGGCTCGACTACGACTTCGGGGCGCTGCAGCACACGAACACCGTGCTGGCGCACCGGCTGCTCCACCACGCGCGCGCCGAGGGTCGTCAGGAGGAGATGAAGGAGCGGCTGCTCGCCGCGTACTTCGTCGAGGGCCGGCACGTGGGTCGGGTGGACGACCTCGCCGACCTCGCCGCGGAGGTCGGGCTCGACCGCGACGGCGTCGTGGCAGCCCTGTCTGGCGACGCCTACCTCGAGCAGGTGCGCGCCGACCAGGAGCAGGCGGTGGCGCTCGGCATCCGCGGCGTCCCGTTCTTCGTGCTCGACGACCGGCTCGGCGTCTCCGGCGCGCAGGACCCTGACACCTTCCTCGGCGCGCTGCGCCGCGCTGCCGAGGAGCAGCCCGCGTGACCGGCCCGCTGGAGATGCTCGGCGACGACGCCGCGGCGGTCTGCGTCGACGGTGTGTGCGCCGTCCCCACGACGACGGCCCCGTCCGAGCGGTCTGCTCAGGACGGGGCCGACGACGCGGGCCTCCAGCGCACGGGCTCACCACGCGAGGACGGGGTCAGCCGCGAGGCTTGACCGCCAGCACCGGGCAGGTCGCGTCGAGGAGCACCCGCTGCGACACGCTGCCCATCAGCGCCTTGCCGACCGGCGAACGGTGCCGCACGCCGACGACGACGAGGTCGGCGTCGCGCTCCTGCGCGACCCGCACCACCTCGGCGCCGACGTCGGGCACGACCTCCTGGAGCACCTCGACCTCCCCCACGCGCTCGCGCAGGCGGGCGACGGTGTCCGCGTCGGCGAAGTGCGGGTCGACGTAGGCGTCGCCCCGGGTCGCGTTGACGACGACGAGCGGGACCGAGCGTCGGCTCGCCTCCTCGGCGCCGGCGGCCAGGGCCGCCTCGCCGTACTCGTCCGGGCTGTAGGCCACGACCACTGCGGTCATGCGGACACCTCCTCCTTCTCGACGGTCGACGCGCCGCGACGGGCGGCACGGCCGCGCACGGCGGCGACGGCCATCGCGACCAGCGCGAGGACCAGCACCGCGTACACGACCTTCGCGACGGGCTCGCTCCACAGCGTGGAGACCTCGCCGCCGGACAGCGCCAGGGCCTGGGTCAGCTGGTTCTCCAGCGACGGGCCGAGGATCACCCCGACGATCAGCGGCAGCACCGGAAGCCCGAACCGGCGCATGGCGACGCCGAGGAAGCCGAGCACCAGCAGCAGGGCCAGGTCGAACGGCTCGAAGCTGACGCTGTAGGCACCGAGGGACGCGAAGAACAGGATGCCCGCGTAGAGGTAGGGCCGCGGCACCCGCAGGAGCTTCGCCCAGATCGGCGCGAGCGGCAGGTTCAGCACCAGCAGCAGCGTGTTGGCGACGAACAGGCTGGCCAGCAGGGTCCACACGAGCGCGGGCTCGTTGTCGAAGAGCTGGGGACCGGGCTGGATGCCGTAGGACTGGATGGCGTTCAGCATGATCGCGGCCGTGGCCGTGGTGGGCAGGCCGATCGCCAGCAGCGGCACCATCGTGCCCGCGGCCGAGGCGTTGTTCGCAGCCTCGGGGCCGGCGACGCCCTCGATGGCGCCCTTGCCGAACTCCTCGGGGTGCTTCGTGAGCCGGCGCTCGGTGATGTAGGACAGGAAGGTCGGCACCTCGGCGCCACCGGCGGGCAGCGCGCCGAAGGGGAAGCCGAACGCGGTGCCGCGCAGCCACGGCTTCCAGGAGCGGCCCCAGTCCTTGCGGTCCATCCAGGGGCGGCCGACGGGGATGACCTGCAGCGGCCGGCGGCGCAGGTGCGCCGCGACCCACAGGGCCTCCCCGATGGCGAAGATGGCGACGGCCACCACGACGACGTCGATGCCGTCGGCCAGCAGCGGGCTGCCGAAGGTGAGCCGCGCCTGCCCGGTCGACGTGCCCACCAGCGCGATGGCGAGGCCGAGGAACAGCGCGATGAAGCCACGCATCTTCGAGCTGCCGAGGACGGCCGAGACGGCGACCAGCGCGAGCAGCAGGATCGCGAAGTACGACGGGGCGCCCAGCTGCACGACGGCCGAGGAGACCTTGGGCGCGAACAGCACCAGGAGCGCGGTCGCGATGGTGCCGGCGACGAAGGACCCGATGGCGGCGGTCGCGAGGGCCTGGGCGGCCCGGCCCCGCTTCGCCATCTGGTTGCCCTCGATCGCGGTGACGACCGACGAGGACTCCCCTGGTGTGTTGAGCAGGATCGACGTCGTCGACCCGCCGTACATGCCGCCGTAGTAGATGCCGGCGAACATGATGAGGGCGCTGTCGACCGGGACCGTGTAGGTGATCGGGAAGAGCAGGGCCAGCGTCATGGCCGGCCCGATGCCCGGCAGGACGCCGACCGCGGTGCCGAGCAGGACGCCGATGACGGCGTACAGCAGGTTCTCGGGCGTGAGGGCGTTCATCAGCCCGTCAAGGAACAGGTCCATCAGAGCACTCCGTCCAGGATCCCCGCGGGGATCGGCAGACCCAGGCCGACGTAGAAGCCGTACCAGGTGATGAGGGAGAGGGCGGCGCCGATCGCGACGTCCTTGAGCAGCGTGCGGCTGCCGAGCGCCCACGCGCAGCCCGCGAAGAGCAGAGCGCCCGTGATCGCCCAGCCGAGCGTGTCGACGAGGATCACGTTCGCGAGGAACACGCCGGCCAGCTTCGCGACGGTGAACCAGTCGCTGGGCTCGGTGAGATCGACGTCCTCGCCGCCCTCCGGCTCCGCGACGTTGCCGCGCGCCGTGGCGACGGCGAGCGTCACGGCCAGCACCAGCAGCGCGGTGCCGACGACGTAGGGCAGGAACGAGGGCTGCACGGGCTGGTCGGCGAAGCCGGGCCGCAGACCGGTCGCGTCGACCACGACGACGACGCCCACGACGGCCAGGAAGGCCGCGAGCCCGTACTGGGCACGGTCGACGACGCGTGGTCCCTCGGGACCCGTCGTCGTCTCGGTGGTGGTGCTCATGACAGTCCCAGCTCCTTCAGCGTCGAGTCGACGCGCTCGTCCTGCTCGGTGAGGAAGGTCCCGAACTCCTCGCCGGTGGCGAAGGCGTCGATCCATCCGTTGCGCTTCAGCGCCTCGCGCCACTCGGGCGTGTCGTGCATCTCGGTGACCAGCCCGGTCAGGTACTCGCGCGTCGCGTCGTCGATGCCGGGCGGGGCGAGCAGGCCGCGCCAGTTGGTGAAGACGAGGTCGATGTCGGACTCGGTGAGGGTCGGGGCGTCGATCCCGTCGAGGCGCTCGTCGCCGGAGACCGCGAGCACGCGCAGCGAGCCGTCGTCGATCTGGCCCTGGAACTCGCCGAGGCCGGACGTGCCGACCTGGATCTTCTCGCCGAGCAGGGCCGTGGTGAGCGGTCCGCCGCCGTCGTAGGCGATGTAGTTGACGTCCTTCGGGTCGATGCCGAGGGTCTGCGCGAGCTGCATCGGGAAGAGGTGGTCCGGGCCGCCGGGCGACGAGCCGCCGCCGACGGTGACGGACCGCGGGTCCTTCTTCCAGGCGGTGACGAGGTCGTCGACCGTCTTGAACGGGGAGTCGGCCGGCACGAGCAGCCCCTCCTGCTCCTCGACGAGACGCGCGATGGGCGTCGCCTTCGAGACGCGGGCCGCCGAGTCGTTGGTGTACGTCGCGCCGACGACGCCGAGGCCCATGAGCATGACGAGGTCGTCGGCGCCGCGCTCGTTCAGCAGCCGCTGCATGGCGACCGTGCCGCTGGCGCCGATGACGTTCGTGATCTCGAAGCGACCCGTGAGGTCGTCCTCCTCCATGACCTGGGCCGCGGCGCGACCGGTGAGGTCGTAGCCGCCGCCCGGGCTGTTCGGGATCATCATGCGCAGACGGCGGTTGTCGGGGTCGTCGCCGCCGCGCGTCACGCCGCACGCGCCGAGCGTCGCGGCGAGTGCGAGGACGAGCGCCATGACGGTCGCCGTCCGGGTCCTGCGGGGGCGACGTGCGGGTCGTCGCTGACCTGTGTCGGCCATCACACCTCCTGGTGGGTCGACCCGAGCATGACGGCGAACGTGGCCTGCGTCACGATTGGGTGCGCAAAGGAGGTTGTGTTCGTTGTGGTCGCCGCGACCGGGCCGACGTACGTTGGCCGGTCAGTTCCTGCTGCTCCAGCTCGCCGTCGTCGCGCTCGTGCTGGTGATCGTCGGCGTGCTCTCGCTGCAGCAGGCCACCCGCGGGTTCGAGGACGACCGCGGGGCGCGGCTGCGCTCGACCGCGGAGTACCTCGCGAACGTCGCCGTCGTGCGCTCGCGTCTCGGCTCGACCGACGCGTCGCGCGTGCTCGCACCGGCCATCGACCGGGCGCGGTCGCTGTCCGGCGCCGACGTCGTGTCGGTGACCGACCGGGACGGGCGGGTGGTCGCGTCGTCCAGGCCGTCGCTGGTGGGCACGGAGGCGCCGCTCGGGGGCAGCCGCGTCCTGGAGGGCCGCGGGTGGACGGGGTCGGTGCCGACCGACCGTGGGCGCACGCTCGCCGGGCACGCTCCGGTGCTGGCCGACGACGGGTCGTTCGCAGGCGCCGTCCTGGCGGAGCAGAAGTACCCGACGGCCTGGCAGCGCGCGACCAACGCCGCACCCGACCTCGCGCTCTTCCTGGGGGTGGGCGCGGGCCTCGGCATCCTCGGCTCCTGGACCGTCTCGCGCATCGTGCGCCGGCGCACGCGCGGGCTCGCCGCCGGTGACTTCGCCCGACTCGCCGACCACCGCGAGGCGCTCCTGCACGGCATCCGCGAGGGCGTCCTGGGCGTCGACCCCGACGGTCGGGTCAGCATGGTCAACGACGCGGCCCTCGAGCTGCTCGGCCTCGAGGGGCCGGTGCTGGGCCGCCGTGTGGTCGACGTCGCCGCCGAGCCCGACGTCGCCGCGCTCCTGCAGGACCAAGGCGACGCGAGCGACGTGGTGCTCGTGACGCGCGACCGCGTGCTGGTGCTGAACCGACGCCGCGCGGCGACCCGGGGCGAGGGCGTCGGCACCGTCGTCACGATGCGCGACCGCACGGAGCTCGTCGAGGTGCAGCAGCAGCTCGGCTCGAACCTGACCATCACCGACGCGCTGCGCGCGCAGACGCACGAGTTCGCCAACCAGCTGCACACCATCGGTGGTCTGCTGGAGCTCGACGAGCCGGAGGAGGCGCGCGCCCTCGTGACGCACATCGTGGGATCCCGTGCGGCGCGGCAGGACGACCTCGCCGACCACGTGGAGGACCCGGCCACGGCTGCGTTGCTGCTCGCGAAGTCGAGCCAGGCGGACGAGGCGGGCGTGCTGCTCAGCCTCGACCCGGACTGCGAGATCCCTCCGCTCGACACCGGTCTGGCGGCCGACGTGACGACGATCCTCGGCAACCTCGTCGACAACGCCGTCGACGCGTGCCGGGGCACGCCGGGCGCGGAGGTGCGGGTGACGGGCCGCGCCGACGACGACGCGCTCGTCCTGGAGGTGGAGGACAGCGGCGACGGCGTGCCCGCCGAGCTGCGGTCGGCGGTGTTCGTGCGCGGCTACTCCACCAAGCCCGACGTGCTGGGCGGCCGCGGCGTCGGCCTGGCGCTGGTGCGGCTCCTGTGCGAGCGACGTGGTGGGTCGGTGACGATCGACGCCGCGCGGCCTAGCCTGTTCCGCGTGGTGCTGCCCTGGGAGTCGACGTGACGTCGGTGCTGGTCGTCGACGACGACTTCATGGTCGCGCGGCTCAACGCCAGGTTCGTCGAGCGCACCGAGGGCTTCGAGGTCGTGGGCGTCGCCGCGAACGGCGAGGAGGCGATCGCGCTGTGCGCGGCGCTCGACCCCGACCTCGTCCTCCTCGACGTGCACCTGCCGGACCTCGGCGGGCTGCAGGTGCTCGCTCGGCTCCGCGAGGCGGGGAGCCGCGCCGGCGTGATCATGGTGACGGCCGAGCGCGACGCCGACACGGTGCGGGCCGCCGTGGCGGGCGGCGCGATGCAGTACGTCGTCAAGCCGTTCGAGCAGCACGACCTCGCAGAGCGCCTGCACCGCGTCCGCAACGCCCTCCTCGCCCTGGGCGAGGGCGACGCCGACCAGGCCACCATCGACCGCGCGTTCGGTGCGGCGCGCAGCCCGTCCAGGGTCGCTCCCCTGCCGAAGGGGCTCAGCCGGGAGACGGCGCAGCTCGTGGAGGGCCTGCTGGAGCAGGACGAGGAGGTCTCCTCCTCCGACGCCGCCGAGCGGCTCGGCCTCTCGCGCGTGACCGCGCGTCGCTACCTCGAGCACTTCGTCACCACGGGCGAGGCGCAGGTCCGGCTGCGCTACGGCGGCGCCGGACGCCCGGAGCGCCGCTACCGTCGCCCCTGACCTCGCGCCTGGCCTTCCTCGACGCCGACGACGAGGACCTTCGGCAGTCCCGGCCGGGTCCTTGGCCTTCCCCGCGACCAGGCCGTGTGGCACCCTTCTGCCATGCAGACCACGACCTCGCTCCCGACGTCGCTCGTGCGCCCGGCGCCCGCGCCGCGCCCGAGCCTGCTGTGGTCGGCGGTCAGCGCGTTCCTCGTCGGCGGGCTCACCGTCCTCGACCGGCTGCTGGAGCGCCTCGGTCGCTGACCGCGCCTCCTCATCGAGCCGCGCAACGGGGACGGCCCTGCACGTTCGCCGTCTCGGTCCCGAGGGTGTCCTCCGCGGTGGTGGCCGGCGTCCTCGCTGTCCGTCGTCAGCGCCTGGCCCCCGCGAGGAGGGCACGCGCGAGCGACGTGTGGTCGGGATGACAGGATTTGAACCTGCGACCCTCCGCTCCCAAAGCGGATGCGCTACCAAGCTGCGCTACATCCCGATGCCCCCGCGCGGACGGCGCGGTGGGGCGAGGCACGAGTGTAGCCCCGTGGGGGCGGGGCTCAGGTCGCCGCGGGGCGTCCCTCGGGCTGCTCCTCCTCCGCGACGTGGCGCTGACGCGTGTTGAGGAAGTGCCGCTCGACGAGCAGGTAGAAGCCGTAGCAGATCACCATCACGACGGGGACCACGAGGAACGTCAGCACGAGGTACTGCGTGACGGTGCCGAGGCCGAGGGGCAGCAGCAGGAGGTTCGCCAGGCCGATGAGCGGGCTGTGGCACAGGTAGAGCGTGTAGGAGAAGAGGCCGAGCCGCAGCAGCGGAGCGCTCGAGAGGACCCGCAGCACCGCGGGACGATCGCCGCGCAGGTAGACGTGGCCGGCCCAGACGAGCAGCGCCGCGACGGCGAGGCCCAGGGCCATCTCGGGCCAGTAGGTCGTCTTGTACAGCCAGTCGCGGTGGTTGATCTTCGCGCTGCGCGCGACGAAGAGCGCCACCGGCGCGGCGAGCAGGAGCGCCAGGCCCACCCAGCGGGCGACCTTGTCGGCTCCGGGACGCAGGGTCAGCTGCGCGGCCCACATGCCTGCCGCGAACAGGCAGATGTACCAGGGGTGCATGAACTCGTAGCTGCCGCCGACCGCCAGCCACCCGGTCCACACCGCCGTCACCAGCACCACCAGCGACGGGGGCACCAGCCGGAACAGCGGCAGCAGCACGAGCGCCATGATGAAGTAGATCTGGAACTCGGCCGCGACGCTCCACAGCGGTCCGTTGATCTCGCCGAACCAGTCGCGGTCGAGGTTGTGCACCATCAGCAGGTGCGAGACCAGCCCGTCGGTCGTCACGGGGATCTTGGTGTCCCACTGGGTGTTGCGCGGCTCGCCCATGAGCGGGACGAACCAGATGAGCACCAGCGCCATGAGCAGCGAGAAGTAGTACGGCGGGAGGATGCGACGGCTGCGCCGCTTGACGAAGTCCCAGGTGCCGCGCCGGAAGCGCAGGCCCTCGGGGTTCGTCGCCACGGGGAGCATGAGCAGGTAGCCGGACAGCACGATGAAGATGGCCACCCCGACGTAGCCGGAGCTGATCGCCCACGACCACGTCGGCATCGCCCGGTACGCGTCGCCACGCTCCCCCGTGTAGAGGAACGTGTGGTACAGCACCACCGACAGGGCGGCCAGGCCACGCAGGCCGTCCAGGTACGGGAACTCGATGCGCTTGCTCACCGAGCCAGCCTAGGCACCCACCGGTCCCCCGGGGTCACCTGCCCTGTCGTGTCGCGCCCCTCACCCGAACCAGCTGATGTCGTCGGTCCCGTCGCCGTCGTAGTCGCCGACGACGGCCTGGTAGACGGCGCCGCCGTCGAACGAGGGCACCTTCGTGACCTGGGGCGTGCCCGTGCGACGCAGCGTGGACCACTGCACCTCGCTGACCGAGCGGGGCCCGTACCAGAGCACCTCGGCGCCCGGCGTCGAGCGGTCGAAGTCGCCCGCGACCGGGACGCGCCCGGCCGTCCGGGTCGCCGAGTCGACGGCGAACGACGTGCGGGTGGCCGACGAGCCCTTCCACCAGACCGTCGCCCGCGCCTGCCCCGGCACGTACCAGAGGAGGTCGTCGACCCCGTCGGCGTCGAAGTCGGCGACGGCCGGGGCCGTGGTGCCCGGGCCGGGGATGTCGCCCTGGCGGCGCGCCATCGTGCCGGCTGACGCGTCCCAGGTCCACCGCTCGTCCGAGGCCTTGCCGGGCACGTACCACCACAGCTCGTCGCCGGGACGTCCGTCGACGTTCGCGACGATCGGGATCGCGGTCCGGTCCTGCGCGAGCGGGATCTTCTGCCAGCCACCCGCCCGCGAGAGCCACAGCTCGTCGCGTCGGGCGTTCGGCTCGTAGTGACGCTTGTTGCGCGGGTCGAGGAAGTCGTTGTGCGGGTCGGCGCCCGGCTGGTACCAGTAGACGTCGGTGTGGCCGTCGCCGTCGAAGTCGCCCGAGACGGGCACGAACGCCCCGGCCTGGCGCACCAGCGCCGCCGAGCCCGACCGCAGCGTCCGGGCACCCTTGGCGCCGAGGCGTGCGGCGTCCGCCCGTCCCCAGCCGCCGTAGTAGCCGACGTCGTCGACGCCGTCGTGGTCCAGGTCGGCGACGAACGGCACGAACGCGCCACTCGCGTCCTGCTTGACGCGGGTGAACGCGCCGTTGCCGCCGAACCACGTGCCGCCCTCGCGACCGGGCGCGGCAGCGACGGCCCGCTGCCGGATCGAGACGCGCTTCGTGCGCGGGTCGACGGTGAACTCGGCGGTGCGCAGGGTCCGGCCGCCGGTGCCGGTGCTCCCGCTGGCCGTCGGGTAGGCGTGGTACGCGAGCAGGTGGCGACCTCGGGCGTCGGTCAGGGCGTCCGCACCGCCGGGGCCGTAGGAGCCGCGCGCCGAGGTGAGCAGCCGGTTCGAGCCAGGACGGGTGCACGGCGCCGACGGGCCGCGCTTGCACACCGCGTAGCCGGTGGCGTAGCGGGTGCTCGTGTACTCGTTGCCGGAGTAGAAGAGGACGTAGACCCCGTTCACCTTCGCCATGGACGGGTTCTCGACGACGCGTCCCTCCCAGGAGCCGCGCGGGGTCGTGAGCAGCCGCACGGGCTTGGACCCCTTGAGGAACCGTGTGCCGCTGGAGTCCAGCCGGCGCGACCAGAGGGTCGGCAGGTTGCCCTGCAGGTTGCCCTCCGTCTTGTAGAGCAGGTACGAGCGGTTGTTCGCCGGGTCGGTGAACACCTCCGGGTCGATGACGCCGGCCGGGTCGCGGCGTGTGTCGGTGCGCACGATCGGCGAGGAGGAGACGGACGAGTAGAGGCCCGTCGCGACCGACGCCGCCGCCCGGTAGATGGCGAACCGGCCGTAGGAGGAGTAGCGGTCGGACACCTTCACGGCACTGAACAGCACCCACCGTCCGCCCACGAAGTCGAAGCCTGGCGCCCACATCTCGCGCGGGTCGCAGCCCGACCGGGTGCGCGGCGTCTCCGTGCACGACGCGTACGAGCCCCAGCGCGGTGCGTCGATCCCGTCGTTGAAGAAACCGCGACCCTCGCCGTCGCGCGTGCGGTTGCCGTCGGCGTACTGCGTGCGGGCCGTCCAGAGGCTGAGGTCGCCGGACCAGACGAAGGGCAGGTCGCTGCCACCGTGGTTCGTCGACGTCGCGAGCACGTACGGACCGAGGGAGACGGCGCTCGGGTCGGGGTGCTGCTGACCCTGCAGCGGCACCCCCGGCTTGAGCCAGTCGTTGGGCTTCTTCGGCGACGCGCCCGTGGCGGGGACCGCCGCGAGCACGAGGGCGGTCGCCACGGCGACCACGATCCGTCCAGTCCTCATGGAAGGACAGTAGGTCGGGTCCTGCCGTCGTGGGGACGAAAGGCCCGATCCGTCCACGGGCCGCCGGCCGGTGGGTCGGCATGAGTCCGGCCACAGGCCCTGGGTTCGACGTGCGGACGCATCGATTCGGTTGAACAGTGAAGAAGATGGGCGCGGCCGACCGCCGCCGCCCCTACCCGATCCGAAGGAGAGAGATGACCACCGTCTTCGACCCGATCACCGTCGGCGCCTGGACGCTGCCGCAGCGTTTCGTCATGGCCCCGCTCACGCGCAACCGCGCGGAGGCCGGCGGCGTGCCCGGCGACCTCGCCGCCACGTACTACGGCCAGCGCGCCGGCGCGGGCCTGATCGTCACCGAGGGCACGCAGCCCTCGGCCGTCGGCCAGGGCTACCTCGACACGCCGGGTCTGCACTCCTCGGAGCAGGTCGAGGGCTGGCGCAAGGTCGCCGACGCCGTGCACGCGCGCGACGGACGCATCGTCGCGCAGCTGATGCACGTGGGTCGCATCGCGCACCCGGACAACAAGGACGGTCTCGAGACCGTCGCCCCGAGCGCTCTCACGGCCCCCGGGGAGATGGTGACGGCCGACGGGCAGAAGCCGCACGTGGAGCCGCGCGCCCTGGAGACGTCGGAGGTGCCGGGCCTGGTCGAGGAGTTCGTGCAGGCGGCGCGCAACGCGGTCGAGGCCGGCCTCGACGGCGTCGAGGTGCACGGCGCGAACGGCTACGTCCTGCACCAGTTCCTCGCACCGTCGACGAACGAGCGCACCGACGAGTACGGCGGCAGCCCCGAGAACCGCGCGCGCCTGACGATCGACGTCGTGCGGGCCGTCGCCGAGGCGATCGGGGCCGACAAGGTGGGTCTGCGCATCTCCCCCGCGCACAACATCCAGGGCGTCCTCGAGACCGACCCCGACGACACCCGCGCCACCTACGAGGCGCTGGTCGACGGCATCGCCGACCTCGGCATCGCCTACCTGAGCATCCTCGGCGACCCCGACGGCGAGCTGTTCCAGGACCTGCGCACACGTTTCGGCGGCACGGTCGTCGCGAACACGGGCTTCACCCAGGTCACCGACCTCGACGAGGTCAAGCACATCGTCGACGGCGGCCTCGCCGACCTGGTGGCCGTCGGCCGCCCGTTCCTCGCCAACCCCGACCTCGTCGAGCGCTGGCGCGACGGCACGGAGCTGAACGAGCCGAACCCGGACACGTTCTACGGCGGTGGCGCCGAGGGGTACACCGACTACCCGACCCGCGACGCGTCCTGACCGATGGCGCACGTCGTGGTGGTCGGAGCCGGGCTGTCCGGTGTCGTGTGCGCCCGTGAGCTCGTCGCCCACGGGCACGAGGTCGTCGTCCGCGACACCGGACGGCGCCCCGGGGGGCGCATGGCCCTGCGCCGCCACGACGGGCGCGTCGTCGACATCGGAGCGAGCTACTTCACCGTCCGCGACGACGCGTTCGCCGCCGTCGTGGACGACTGGGAGCTGCGCGGGCTCGCGCGACCCTGGACCGACCGTTTCACCGCCTGGACGCCCAGCGGTCACGAGGTCAAGCCCGGCCCGCTGCGATGGGCCGCGCCCGACGGTCTGCGCGGCCTCGTGGAGGACCTCGCCGGACGGCTCGACGTGCGCAGCGCCGACCCGGTGGGCCGCGTCGAGGTCGGTCCGGACCGCCCGAGCGTCGACGGCGAGCGGGCCGACGCGGTCGTGCTCGCCATGCCCGACCCCCAGGCGCGACGTCTGCTCGAGCCGGGCACCCCGGCCCACGACGTGCTCGACGACCCCTACGAGCCGGCGCTCGCCCTGACGGCCGGGTGGGACGAGCGGACGTGGCCCGACGAGGACGGGATCTTCGTCGGCGACCACCCGGATCTCGCGTGGGTCGCCGACGACGGGCTGCGGCGCGGTGACCGCGCGCCGGTCCTCGTGGCCCACAGCACCGCGGACCGGGCGCGGCAGCACCTCGACGACCCGGCATCGGCCGCAGGACCGATGCTGGCCGCGCTGCGCGAGGTCGTCGACGTCCCCGACGCCGAGCCGACCCTGGTGCACGTGCAGCGCTGGACCTTCTCGCGACCCGCGCACGGCCACGACGCCACGTTCCACCTCGGCGACGACGGGGTCGGCGCGTGCGGCGACGCGTGGGGTCCGACGTCGTCGGTCGAGACGGCGTACGTGTCAGGCCGGGCGCTCGGGCTGGCCCTGGTGGAGCGCCTGGCCTGACACGGTCGCTGTCGGACTACCGCACCCGCACCGTCAGCGTCGAGGAGCGGCTCGGAGCGACGCGCTCGCTGCCGAGGTAGCGCACGTCGTACCGGTGCGTGCCCTTCGCAGTGGCCTTGAGCCGCACCGACGCACGTCCCTTCACGAGCGGGACCGTGGCGACGACCTTGCCGGCGCGTCGGACCTGCACGCGGCCGGTCGGCACCACGCCCGGCGCCACGACGCGCGTCGCCAGGACGACGGTCTGACCGCGACGTACCGACGTGGACGACGCCGACACACGGGTGGTGGACGACGTGCGCGCGACGTCGACGGTGACGGGCGCGCTGGTGCTGGCGCCCGCGAGCGCGGACCCCGCGAAGCGTGCGGTCAGCGTGCGTCGTCCGGGCTCCAGGCCCGACAGGTCGACCGTGGCCGAGCCGGACTGCAGGGTGCCCGTCGCGACGACCTTCGCGCCGTCGAGCACCTCCACCTGGCCCGACGCGCTCGCGCCGGACACCGTCACCCGCGCCGTCGTCCGCGTGCCGAACGCCCAGCCGCGGGCGACGTCGATCGTCGTGGTCGTGGCGAGCGCGTCCGCGAACGCCTCGGTGGCGCGACCCAGACGCAGGAAGACGGTCTCCCCCGTCGCGTCCTTGAGGCCGTCGTTGTCGGTGACGCCGTAGAGCGAGCCGTCGGCGGCGATCGTGAAGCCCTCGAGCTTCTCCTGGACCCAGCCGTTCGGGGCCTTGAGCGCGGGCAGCACGTCGATCGCGAGCTTCTTGCCGAGCACGGGCAGGTCGCCGTCGAGGCCGGTGAGCCCCTGGACGTCCGAGGACACGTCGACCGTGTACACGCGCTTGACGCGCGCAGCCGGCCCGTTCAGCTTGTCGCGCTCCACGACGGCGAGCGTGTCGCCGTCGACCGCCGTGACCTCCGACAGCCCCATCCAGTCACCGGCGCCCTGACGGGGCGCGTTCAGCCGGTAGCCGAACCAGTGCCACGTGCCGTCGGCGACGTCGTACCGGCCGATCCGGGTGACGTCGGCGCCCTCGTAGGGGTCCAGGTCGGCCGCCGACGGGTCCTTCCACAGCGGGCGCTGCAGGACCGTCCAGACGTGCTCGCCGGCGGCGTCGTTCGTGGCCGTGACGCCCTCGAACCCCCACTTGCCGACGTGGGCCGCGACGTCCTGCGGCAGCGCGACCTTCTGCTGTACGACCCCGGCGGCGTCGGTGCGCACCAGCTGGTTGCCCGACCCGGTGGATCCCTCGGAGGCCAGCCAGAACCCGCCCTGCGGGCGCGCGAACAGGCCCTCGACGTCGAGCGTCAGCGGGCTGCCGCCCTCGGTCACCACGGTCTCGTCGGTGATCACGGCCGGCGCGCGGGACACGTCGACGCCGAAGATCCGGCCCTTCGTGAGCACGCTGTCCGACGCTGCGTAGACGCGCTGGGGGTCCGTCGGGTCGCCGCTGAGCGCGCCGAGCGCGGACCAGCCGATCGGCGCGCCGTCGCGTCCGTCGGCCGACTCGATGGTGGGGAACGCGGGAGCAGCGTCGCCCAGGCGGTACAGGGCGACCGAGGAGCGGACGCCGGTGCTCGGGCTGTCGACCTCGCTGGAGACCGCGAGCAGCCCGCGCGACGGGATCGGCAGGATGCCCTCCGGCCCGTTCGTCGTCGGCAGCGCCTGCAGGTACCGCGGCTTCGTGGGGTCGCTCAGGTCGTAGACCGCCACGACGTTCGACCGCTCCGAGCCGACGAACGCGTACCGCGTCCCGTCGATCGTCGCGAGGGACAGGCCCTCGAGCTCGATGCCCTTCTTCGCGGCGCGGTCCTCGTTGTGCAGGCCGAGGCGCACCGCCTCGCGCTCGAGCGTGTTGCCGGAGTCCCAGGCAACCGCACCGGTGCGGGCGTCGAAGACGGTCCAGCCGCGCGTCCCGCCCTTCCAGTCGCCCTCGTTGGCCGTCGCGACGTGCTGGTCGTCGACCCACCCGATCGCGTCGGGCTCGCGCGGCAGGTCGGTGATCGAGCCGGTCTGGTCGATCTGGCCGTCCTTCTTCGTGTCGATGCCGTTCACCGTCGAGCGGCCGGCGCTGAACACCTTGGTGACCGAGGCGCTCGCGAGGTCGACCAGCGCGACCGCGTTGTTCTCCTGCAGCGTCACGGCCGCCTGGCCGGCGCCGTTGATGCTGACGTACTCCGGCTCCGGGTCGGTCGCCGCGACCACGCCCGCCTCGGCGAACGACGGCAGGGCGGACCCGTCGGCCTGCGTCAGCGGCACCTTCGTGGCCGACCAGTCGCCCACCGGTCCCGAGAGGTCGAGCACCTGCAGGAAGCCGGCGGGCAGCTGCGGGAGGTCACCCTTGCTGCCGCCGCTCGGCTTGAGCTCCTCGTCGCGCTCGTTCTCGATCGCGACGATCCCACGGCTCCCGGAGACGTCGATCGAGTCGGGCTGGCCCCCGAGGTCGATGCTGCGCACCCGCCTGGCGTCGGCGAGCCGGACGACGTCGAGCCGGCCGCTCGGCTGCGTGAACGACTCGCTCGTGTTGACGACCACGAGCACGTAGCCGCCGTGCACCGCGACCGACGTCGGCTCGTCCTCGGCGTCACCGAGCTGGGCGAGCGACAGCGAGCCCGCCCCCCGCGGGTCGCCGGCGTCGCTGATGTCGAGGAAGCCGATGCGCTTGCCGACGGCGTCGGTGTAGACCAGCGTGTCGCCGTCGTCGGAGACGTCGGAGATCTCCGCGACCGTCTCCGACGACGACGGCAGGTCGGCGGGCAGGTTCTTGTACACGGGGTAGGTCGCCGTGCGCGTGAAGGCACGGTCCGCCTCGGCGGCGACGGACGGCGACGTGGCCGCGGGGACGGCCAGGGCCACGGCGGACGCCGCGAGGGCGGTGACCACGGTGACGGGACGACGAAGGTTCACGGGTGCTCCTGGTCGGGGGGAGGAGGATCGAGCGAAGACTGTCGGCGTCCGCGGAACGGACCTCGTCCCCGCGGTGAACGGCGCGCGAACCTAGGCTGGCGGGGTGGAGGCGCTGCTGGAGCTGGTGCGGACCCGCCAGCCGGCGTGCGGGCGCGTGCGGGTGGTCGCCGTCGACGGGCCCAGCGGGGCCGGCAAGTCCTCGCTCGCCGACGCGCTCGCCGACCGCACCGGCGCCCTGGTCGTGCGCACCGACGAGTTCGTGCCGGGGTGGACGGGGCTCGCGCGGATGCCGCCCGCGCTGGCCGACGGTCTGCTCGCGCCGCTCGCCCGCGACGAGACCGCCTGGCCACCCCGGTGGAGCTGGGTGCGGGACACGTGGGTGCGTGCGTTGCCCGTCGAGCCCGTGCCGCTGCTGGTCCTCGACGGGTGCGGCAGCGGGTCGAGGGTGCTGCGCCCGTTCCTCAGCGTGCTGGTCTGGGTCGAGGCCGACGTCGCGACACGTCAGCAACGTGCGTTGGCGCGCGACGGCGACACCTACGCGCCGTGGTGGGACGTCTGGGCCGACCAGGAGCGGCGGCTGTTCGCCGCCGAGGGCACCCGCACCGCCGCCGACCTCCTGGTCCGCACGGACGGGCCGCCCTCGGCGTCGGTCAGCTGAACCAGCCGCCCACGGTGTCCATCGCGCCCGAGACGCCGTCGGCGATGGCGCTGCCGGTGTCCTCGATCGCGTTCCAGCCCTCCTCCAGCGCGGCTCCGACGTCGGGGCCGTTCTCGAAGAGCGAGTCGATGGCTCCGTCGGCGAAGAGGCTGACGCCGGCACCGACGATGCCTCCGACGACCGTCCCCACGACGGGCACCGGGATCATGGTGCCGATGGCGGCACCGGCCGCGATGCCCGCGACCAGGCTGCCGCCCTGGGACACGATGATCTGCTCGGTGCTCTCACCCTCCTGGTAGTCGTTGTAGACGCCCAGGCCGACGCCGAGCGGGCCGAGGACCCGTCCGAGACCGCGCACGACCCGACTCGCGCCGGCCGCGCGCGCCTCGGCCGCGAGGTCGTCGGACTGGCGCAGCAGGTTCTCGGCGTCGCTGATGCGGCCCTCGACCGCGGCGACGTCGGCGGCCAGCCGTGCCTCGTTGAGCCGGTGGAAGAAGAAGAACCGGCGCTCCACGTACCGGTCGGGGTTGGCGCGGATGTCGTCGAGCGCCGTCTGCGCCTCGTCGAGCAGCTCCTGCGCACGGGTCAGCAGCGGGCCCTGGCGTGCGGCCAGCTGCGCCGCGAGCGACGCCGCCGCGCCGTCGCCGATGATGTCGGCGACGCTGACGATCCAGGACGCGTGCTGCGTCGGCGTGTAGATGTCCTGCAGCTTCTCGCAGGCGGTGTTGTAGACACGGTCGACGCGGTCCGCCTCCGACGCCGCGGCGTTGTAGGCCCGGATCAGGTCCTGGTGGTCGTTGTAGGCCTCGACCCGCTGGTCGTGGGCGGCCACCTCGGCCTCGGTCCCCGTGAAGTCGTCCGGCGGTCGCTCCGGGCCGGGTCCGGGGTCGACCACGACGAATCCGTTGACCTCGAGCTTCGCCGCCCGAGCCTCCTCGCGCACGCTCGCCATGTCGGACTGGCAGGTGCGCAGCTTCTCGGCGAACTCCTCGAGGTCGGTGGCCATGTCGGTCACGGCCGTCTCGAGCCCGTCGGTGCTGTCGCGGGCCGTGTTCATCAGCCCGGCGAGCTCGTCGCCCGCCTCGCAGCGCCACGAACCCTGGGCGTCGCGGCGGACGTCGCTCGCGGCGTCGGCCGCGTCCCCGATCTTGGGCGCGAGGCTGCTCTTCAGCCAGGTGGCTGCACCCTCGATGCTGGTCGGGCTGCCCTCGATCTCGGTGTCGACGCTCATCGCTGCATCACGTCGTCGATCTCGGAGAACGTGGCCTCGGCGTCCGCGTCGGCACGTTGGTAGTACTGCCGCGCCTGCAGGATCGCGTCGGCGGTGGCGCCGAGGGAGGAGGAGACGTTGCCGGCGCTGTCCGTCACCTGGGCCAGCATGGCGGCGATGATCGGCGCCATCGGTCCGGCATCGACGTTCTTGGGGACGGAGCCGCTGAGGCCGTCGAGTCCGTCGGAGGCCTCCTCCAGAGTGGTCGCCATCGTCGAGAGGACCGCCAGGTCGACGTCGATGCTCATCGCGCGCCGTCCTCGGGGCGGTCGTCGAAGCCGGGGTCGATGTCGACGAACAGCGCGTCGTAGGGCGTGTCGTCGTGCACCTTCTGCAGGGCAGGCACGTCGCACAGGATCCAGGGGTTGCCGCGACGGTAGAAGTCGTCGAGGCGGTCAGGCGCGGAGTAGGTGTAGAGCGCCGTGCGACCGTCCTCCAGGTGGTGCATCAGCACGCGCCGCTGGGCGGGGTCGTCCTCCCCCGTGGTCGGCACGTACACCACGGGCGGCATGGGACGTCGGGTGCTCGTCGCGTCGGTCGGCGTCGTCATCGGCTTCTCCAGGGTCGGTTCCGTCGAGAGGGTGTCGGTGCAGCGGTGGGCTCGGCGTCGAGCTGCAGCTCTGCGCGCAGCCAGGAGACCAGCTCGTCGGCGGTCGCGCCGAGGTGGCTCAGCTCGACGAGCAGCCGACGGTCGTCGAGTCGGCGGTCGCGCCGCCAGGGTCTCGGCGGCAGGTGACGCTCGGCGGTGCCGTCGTGCTCCACGAACACGAAGGCCCGGCCCGCGCGCACGTCGACCACCGCGGACCGCGGCACCCGCACCCGGCCGGCCACGCAGTCGTGGACGACGTGGTCGTCCGTGAGCCAGATCGCCTCGTTGCGACGCAGCCCGGCCAGCGCGAGGGCGGTGCGCACGAGGAGCCACAGTCCCACGGCGCCGACGAGCAGCGCCGGGACCGTCCAGCCGTCCCCGGTGGTGACTCCCAGGACCGTCAGGACGGCGGCGAGCACCACGAGGCCGGCATCGACGGCCAGGTCGAAGCGACGGGTCCAGGGCCACGCGACGAGTCCGCGAGCCGGCTCGTCGTCGACGTGGCCGTCCACGGCTCCCGGGAGCGACCGGGTGGCCAGGACGAGGACGGCGAGGCCGACGGTCAGCGCCACCGCGTACAGCGTGTAGCCGAGCAGAGCGTCCATCGGGGCGAGCCCGTCCTCGACGGCGGTGAGGACGACGGTGACGAGGAACGCCCCGCCGACCAGGATCGCCGCGCACAGGAGGAGGTCCGACGTCTTGTCGCGCAGCGTCCAGCGCCGCCCCCGTGGCTCGAGCATGGATCGATCCTAGGCCGTCTCACCGGGGTCGGTACTGGATGTGGTCGGGGTGGGTGTGGTGGATCTCGACGAACTGGATGGTGCGGTCTCGTCGGGTCCAGGCGCGGGTGAACGCGGTCTCGGCCTCGATGGTGCGGGTGGGTAGGTGCCAGTGGGCGTTGCCGTCCTGGTCGTGGGTGACGGTGAGGGCTCCGCGGGTCTTGAGGCCGTGGTGGGGTGGGCACCGGTGGTGCAGGTTCCCCGCTGCGGTGGGTCCGCGCTGCTGACCTGGTGGTTGTCCGGGTGGTGGGTCGGGGTCGTAGGGGATCTGGTGGTCGACGTCGCAGGCGGTGGCGGGTCGGGTGCAGCCGGGGACGTCGCAGGTCCCGTCGATGAGGTTCAACGCCCTGCGTAGGGGTTGGGTGGGGAAGCGGCCCAGCTCGGTCACGTCGAGGATGCCGCCGTTCTCATCGGTCAACAACCGCGAGAACAGGGTCCCCTCGGCGCTGGCGAGCTCGGCGAGCAGGCCAGGGTCGAGGACGTGCTGCCCGTCGGAGGAGACGCCCGGCTCACGGGAGAGGCCGAGCAGGGTGGCCAGGGAGACGGTGATGCCGACGTGGAAGCGGCCGCGACCCGACGTGCCCACCGGTACGTGATCGGCGGCAGTGTCGGTGGTGTCGGTCTTCCCACGCCTCTGCAGGAGGGTGTCGACGAGCGCGTCGGCGCGGGCCTGGGCCAGGGTCCGCTCATCGTCGGCGCTCTGGCTGCGGGAGGCCTTCGCGGCCAGGGTCAGGTCCCGGTCGATGAGGAGGGCCTCGGTGGTGGGGATGAGGGCCTGCAGCAGACTCATCCCGTCATCCAACGCGGTGATGGTGACGTTGCGGTCCTGTTGGGCGGCCTGGCGGCGCTCGATCGCGTGGTCGGGCTCGACCCGGATGAGGAACCGGCGCAGCCACCCCTTCAGCTGACCCAACGTGTGGGTCGTGGCGTAGGCGAGGACGGTCTCGTCCAACCGGGTCACGTTCTCCGGCGCATGCAGCTTCCAGGCGGTGGAGGCGATCTCGCGGGCCTTGGCCCGATCGACCTCACCGCGCAGGTGGCCAGCCCACACGGTCGGCAGGTCCACCACCAGGGTGCGGGTCGCCGAGACCAGGTTCGAGATCAGCGCGGTGGCCACGTGGAGCTCGATGGCGGCCTCCAGGATCGCGACCTGCCGGGCGTCCTCGACCTGACGAGCACTCAACCCTTGGGTGAGGGCGTCGGCGCGGCGGGTCTCCACGAACCGCAGCACCGCCCGAGCTTGCTCCGCCTCACCCGCCCACACCCGACGCGACGCGTGCAGCGCGTCGGCCAGGAGGGTGTCGGTCGGGCTCATAGTTCCAACCTAGAGACCCCCACCGACACCCCCCTCCAGCCCAGAAAACGCCTGCGGACAGTCGGGTTTCGGTCGGTTCGCGCTGGGCCGTTGCCGGGTGGTCTCGATACGTCAGGACGAGCTCGCTGGCGCTCGCCGTCCTGACTACTCGACCAGCGGAACGATTCGCTGGTCGAGTAGTCGGGCCTGGTGAGGTACGAGCCTGGGGCCGACGTATCGAGACCACCCCAAGCAAAAGCTGGGAGCCGGCCCGCGCTGAGCCGTTGCCGAGTGGTCTCGATATGTCAGCACGTGCTCGCTGGCGCTCGCCGTGCTGACTACTCGACCAGCGGGACGTCTCGCTGGCCGAGGGCGCGACGGGGCGGGTGGAGACGTGATTCGGCCCCGAGAGCGGACGACGAGACTCGAACTCGCAACATTCTGCTTGGAAGGCAGAGACTCTAACCAATTGAGCTACGTCCGCTCTCGGGGCCGAAGCGGGTCCATGATGCCACACCGCGTCGACCTGCGGCCGGGGCGGGGCTCGGTCAGTCCTGGCGTGCGACGAGCAGGACGGCGCGGTCGTCGTCCTTCGCGCGGACCCGGCCGAGGATCCGACCCGCAGCGCCCTCGACGCCTGCACGGAGGGCACGCGTCGCCGCCGTGCGCAGCCACGCGACGCCCTCCTCGACGCCCTGGTCGCGCGACTCGACGACGCCGTCGGTGTAGAAGAGCAGTGTCTCGCCCGGCTCCAGGCGGCCGTGCGTCTGTGTGAAGAGCGGGTGACGCATGATGCCGAGGGCCGTGCCACGGGCCTCGTCGATCGCCCACTCCCCCGTCGACGGGTGCCAGTGCAGCACGGGCGGGTGTCCGGCGCTGATGATGCCGTAGGAGCCGGTGCGCAGGTCGATGGAGACGTGCACCGCCGTCGCGAAGCCCTCCTCCCACTGCTGGCGCAGCAGGAAGTCGTTGGCGGCAGCGAACAGGGCCTGCGGCGGCAGGGCGCCGATCAGTCCGCCCAGCGCACCGGCGAGCTGCAGCGACTGCGTGCCCGCCGCGACGCCCTTGCCGCAGACGTCGACGAGGATCATCTCGAGCTCGACCTCGTCGGCCGACAGGTTCGCGACCATGAAGTCGCCGGAGAAGTGCACGCCGCCCGCGGTGAGCATCGCCGACTCCGAGTACCAGCCGCTCGGCAGCGGGGGCACCTTGCCCTGGGCGTGGAGCCGGTCGCGCAGGTCGACGAGCATGGCCTCGCCCAGCGGTCCGGGGAGGCCGCTGCGCCGGCGCCGCGCCTCCCAGAGCTGGATGCCGGCGACCGTCGCCATCATCACGAGGGAGCTGACCCGGCTGGTCGTGATGCCCTCACGCACGTACTGCACCGACACGGTGATCGTGACCAGGAGGACGATGACCCCGACGAGCGCCAGCAACGGCTGGAACCGCAGGGTGATGCTGCCGATCAGCAACGGGATGACGAACGTGAGCGCCGGGAACACCGCGTAGTTGGTGAGCGAGAGCGCGAAGATCACGAGGCAGACGACCAGCAGCACGGCGAGGACGGCGACCTGTCCCTCGCGGGTGCCCGTCTGCCAGCGGACGACGCGGTCGTCCACGTACCGGCCCAGGCGCATCCGCGCATGGCTCACACGTGACCTCACCGGCCGAGCGTACCCGCGCGCTGGCACGTGGGGCACCAGAACAGGTTGCGGGCCGCGAGCTCCTGCTTGCGGACCGAGTCGCCGCAGACGTAGCAGGCGCGACCGTCGCGCCGGTACACGTAGACCTCCCCGCCGTGGTCGTCACGACGTGGCGCTCGACCCATGACGTCGGGACCGTGCTCGACGTGCACGGTGTCGATGCGACCCTTGCGCACGCCCTCGCGCATCAAGGCGATCAGGTCGGCCCACATCGCGTCCCAGAACGGCTCGGGCAGCTCCCTGCCCGGCAGGAACGGGTCGATGCCGTTGCGGAACAGCACCTCCGCCCGGTACACGTTGCCGACCCCCGCGACCACCGACTGGTCCATGAGCAGGGTGGCGATCGGCGCCCGCGAGCGGTGGATGCGCGCCCACGCGCGGCCCGGGTCGGCGTCGTCACGCAGGGGGTCGGGCCCGAGCCGCGACAGCAGCGCGTCGACCTCGTCGGGCAGCAGCAGCGTGCAGGCCGTCGGGCCCCTCAGGTCGCCCGTCCGGGTCGGCCACTCGGCCGGTCCGACGAGCCGCCACCGCACCTGGCCGGTGACCTCGGGCACCTCGCCCTCCGGGTGCTTGCGGACCCGGAACTTGCCGAACAGCCCGAGGTGCACGTGCACCTGCTCGGCCAGGCCGTCGAACCGGACCAGCAGGTGCTTGCCCCACGCGTCGGCCGACACGAGCGTCAGCCCGTCGATGCGCGCGGCACCCTCCTCGAAGCGGCCCTGGGGGCTGCTGGAGGTGACCCGGTCGCCGGCGAACGCGTCGTCGACGCGCTGGGCGAGCCGGTGGATGGTGTGACCCTCAGGCACCGTGGCGCCCTGCGGGTCGAGAGGTCGGGACGGACCCCTGGGTCACCCGAAGCCGCCGGTGGTCTCGTACGTGCCGAGCAGGTCGATCCGACGCTGGTGACGCTCCGCACCGCTGAAGGGCGTCGTCAGGAAGGTCTCGATGATCTCGACCGCCTCCTCGAACGTGTGCATGCGACCGCCGACGGACACCACCTGCGCGTCGTTGTGCTCACGGGCGAGCCGCGCGGTCTCGACGCTCCAGGCGAGCGCGGCGCGGATGCCGCGCACCTTGTTCGCGGCCATCTGCTCGCCGTTGCCGGAGCCGCCGATGACGACGCCGAGCGACCCGGGCTCGTCGGCGACGGCCTGCGCGGCCGCGACGCAGAACGGCGGGTAGTCGTCCTCCGCGTCGTACTCGTAGGCGCCGTGGTCGACGGGCTCGTACCCGTGGTCGGTCAGCCAGGCGGCGAGACGGTCCTTCAGCTCGAGTCCGGCATGGTCGGTTCCCAGGTGCACGCGCATGCCGCCAGTGTCCCAGAACCGGGGCCGCGGCGGTCGTCCGCCCGTCAGGGCGTGCGGGGCGACGCGCGGGCGGCGTCGAGCCACGCGCCGACGGCGGTGACCGTGCTCCGCGCCGCGTCGAAGACCTCCGGCTGGCGCCAGAAGGAGTGGACCATGCCCAGCGCGCGGTGCGCCACCACGGGGACGCCCGCGTCGGCAAGCGCCGCCGCGTACGCCTCGCCCTGGTCGCGCAGCACGTCGTGCTCGCACGTGACCACGACGACGGGCGGGTGGTCGGCGAGGTTCGTCGCCCGGGCCACGCTGACGTCGGGCCGGTCGGCGACGTCGTCGGCCGCGTAGGCGTCCCACATCCACGTCATCGACGCCAGGTCGAGCGCCGCGTTCTCGAGGGCGGGGTCGAGCGGGGCGCGCCGGTCGGTGACCGGGTACAGCAGCACCTGGTGGTCGAGCAGGCGCGGGTCGCGCACGCACAGCCCCGCCACCAGGTTGGCGCCCGCGGAGTCGCCGATGCCGGGGACCCAGGTCGTGTCGACGTCGAGCGAGTCGCCGTGCGCGCGCAGCCACCGCGCCGCCCGCTCCACGTCGTCGAGCGGCGCCGGGTAGGGGTGCTCCGGGGCGAGCCGGTAGTCGACCGCCAGCAGGGCCCAGCCCGTCGCGTCGGCCAGGTACCGGCAGAACGAGTCGTGGGTCTCGAGGTCGTGCAGCACCCACCCGCCGCCGTGCACGTACAGCGCCACGGGCGCGCCCGCCGCCGGCCGGTACAGGCGGCACGGCACGCCGTCGGCGTCGACGTCGGCCACGTGGTCGACCTCGGTCCCGACCGGCGCCGCCAGCGCCGCCTCGCGCGACACCGCCCGCATCGTGCGGACCAGCTCGACGTCGAGCGGCGTGTCGTCGACGCCGAGCGCGTCGAGGTAGGCACGGGCCTGCGGGTGCAGCGTCATGGCGTCAGCCTAAGGGGGGCATTCGGCAGCCCGCGCGGCTGCAGCCGCAGGCGTGCGGGGGTCTGGACGCTCACCAGGTCTCGATACAGTCCGACGCCTTCGGCGTGCACTACTCGTCCGTCACGCCTACGCCCTCGATGCGACGGCTCCACGTGCCCGAACCGCTCGGGCGCCAGGGCGCCCTCGGGTTCAGTCAAAGATCGGGTCGCGGTCGCGGGTGCGCTTCAGCTCGTAGAAGCCGTCGTACCCCGCGAGCAGCCGCGCGCCGTCGAACACGCGACCGGCGTCCTCGCCCTTCGGGGCCGGCGACAGCACCGGACCGAAGAAGGCCGTGCCACCGACCGAGATGACCGGCGTGCCGACCTCCTGGCCCACCCGCTCGATGCCGTCCTGGTGCGAGGCGCGCACCGCGTCGTCCAACGACGTGTCGTCGGCCGCGGCGGCCAGCTCGGTCGGCAGGCCGATCTGCTCCAGCACCTCGACGTAGAGGTCGTGCGTGAAGTCGCGGCCGCCCGGGTGACGCGCCGTGCCGATGGCCGTGTAGAACTCGCGCAGCTTCTCCTGCCCGTGCTGCTGCTCCACCGCGATGGCCAGCCGCACCGGGCCCCACCCGCGCTGGATCATCTCCTTGTACTCCTCGGGGACGTCCTTGTCCTCGTTGAGCACCGAGAGGCTCATGACGTGGAAGACGGTGTGCACGTCACGCACCTGCTCCACCTCGAGCATCCAGCGGGACGTCATCCAGGCCCAGGGGCACAGCGGATCGAACCAGAAGTCGACGGTCTCGACGGTCTGCGACTCAGTCATGCACGCGTCAACCGCGCGCGACGCGTCACCATTCCCCGCGATCGCCTCCCCGCCCCCGGGATCTCACAGTCGTCCGCGCCGCACCGTGCGGACGGTGTTACCCCGACCTGACACGAGACGCGCACGACGCGAAACACGCCGTCCCTAACGTCGGCGACGACCACGGGCCGAGCAGCGGCCCGCGCAGGAACCGAGCGAGGCAGTCCATGACGATCGAGATCGACACCCCGCGTCCCACCGCGACGGCGCCCGCCGCCGACGCGACCGTCCCGCCCCGGCGGCGCACCGGCCGCTGGATCGACCACTGGGACCCCGAGGACACCGCGTTCTGGGAGTCGAGCGGCAAGCGCGTCGCCCGCCGCAACCTGGCGTGGTCGATCTTCGCCGAGCACCTCGGGTTCTCCGTCTGGCTGCTCTGGAGCGTCACCGCCACCTTCCTCGCCTCGGCCGGCTTCGCCTTCACGCCCCAGCAGCTGTTCTGGCTCGTCGCGGCACCGAACCTCGTCGGCTCGCTCATCCGACTCCCCTACACGTTCGCCGTGCCCCGCTTCGGCGCACGCAACTGGACCGTGGTCAGCGCGCTGCTGCTCCTCGTGCCGACCGCGCTCTTCGCGTTCTTCGTGCAGCGACCGGACACCCCCTACTGGGTGTTCATCGTCATCGCGGCCACGGCGGGCGTCGGCGGCGGCAACTTCGCGTCGTCGATGGCGAGCATCAACTTCTTCTACCCGGCGAGCCGCAAGGGCACGGCGCTCGGCCTCAACGCCGCCGGCGGCAACCTGGGCGTCTCGCTCGTGCAGCTGTTCCTGCCGGTGATCGTCGGCGGCGCCGGGCTCTTCGGGCTGGTGGCGGCGAGCGGCTCGATCCACCTCGAGCGCGCGGCGTACGTGTGGGGCGGCCTCGCCCTGGTGGCCGCGGCAGGCGCCTTCTTCTTCATGAACAACCTCGCGGTCGCCTCGTCGCGGCCCCGCGAGCAGCTGCGCGTCGTCCGCTACCGGCACACGTGGATCATGGCGTTCCTCTACATCGGCACGTTCGGCTCGTTCATCGGCTTCTCCGCCGCCATGCCCCTGCTCATCAAGATCAACTTCTTCAACCAGCCCACGCCCGACGTCGTCGGCATCGGTGTCAACGTCGCGTCGTTCGCGTTCCTGGGGGCGCTGGTCGGCTCGATCACGCGACCGTTCGGCGGCTGGCTCGCCGACCGGTTCGGCGGTGCGCGGGTGACGGTGCTCTCCTTCGCGATGATGACGATCGGCACGCTCGCCGTGCTGGTGACGCTCACCCGGCTGACGCCCGTCCCGAAGGTCGACCCGACGACCGTCGACCCCGCGACGTTCACCTACCCCGACGCCGTCCGCACCGCCGTCGAGTCGAACGAGCAGGTCTTCTGGTTCTTCCTCGCCGCCTTCCTGTTCGTCTTCGCCGCGTCGGGCATGGGCAACGGCTCGACGTACCGCATGATCCCGATCATCTGGAAGGTGCGCGCCGAGGCGGCCGGCCCCGAGGGGTCGCCCGAGCGGGGCGCGGCGCTCGTCCAGGCCACCCGCGAGGCGTCGGCCGTGCTCGGCATCGTCGGTGCCATCGGCGCGATCGGCGGGTTCCTCATCCCCATGACCTTCGGCGCCCCGTGGATCGACGACCCGGTCGCCGCGGTGCGCAGCGCGTTCGCCGTGTTCGCCGGGTTCTACGTGGTGTGCCTGCTCGTCACCTGGGCGGTGTACCTGCGGCCCGGGTCGGCGATGTCCCGCGCCCGGGTCTGAGGTGCTCGTGACCCACGACCAGGTCGCGCAGGTCCCGACGACCGACTCCCACTGCCCGTACTGCGCGCTGCAGTGCGCGCAACGGCTCGGCGGCCACCCGGTGGCCGCTGAGCCGCGGGACTTCCCCACCAACCGCGGCGGCCTCTGCCAGAAGGGGTGGACGTCGGGCGACCTGCTGCGCACCCCCGACCGGCTCACGCAGCCGCTGCGTCGCACCGCCGACGGGCTCGTCCCGACCACGTGGGACGACGCGCTCGACGACATCGCGGCACGGGTGCAGGCGCTGCGCGCGGCGCACGGACCCGACGCGGTGGCGGTGTTCGGCGGCGGCGGGCTCACCAACGAGAAGGCGTACCAGCTCGGCAAGTTCGCGCGGCTGGCGCTGCGCACGCGTCTGGTCGACTACAACGGGCGGTTCTGCATGGCGTCGGCCGCGGCGGCCGCCAACCGCAGCCTCGGCGTCGACCGCGGCCTGCCGTTCCCGCTGACCGACCTCGACGACGCCGACGCGGTGCTGCTGCTGGGCAGCAACCTGGCCGACACGATGCCACCGTCCGTGCAGCACCTCGCAGGACCACGCTCCCGGGGCGGCCTCGTCGTCGTCGACCCACGGCGTTCGGCGACCGCACGGCTCTGCGACGACGGCGCGGGCACGCACCTGCAACCCCTGCCGGGCACCGACCTCGTCCTCCTGCTCGGCCTGCTGCACGTGGTGCTCGGCGAGGGGCTCGCCGACGTGACGTACCTGGACGAGCGCGTCGACGGCGTCGAGGACGTGCGCCGCTCGGTCGCGGCGTGGTGGCCCGAGCGGGTCGAGACGGTGACGGGCGTGCCGGCGGGCCAGCTGCGCAGCGTGGCGCAACGGCTCGCCGACGCATCGCCGCACCGCGGCGG
>NZ_JAMXRU010000033.1 GCF_024124745.1 Aeromicrobium sp. CnD17-E | reverse complement strand
CGCGCCGCCGACGAGGCCCGCGAGGCCGCAGCCCGTGCCGAGGCGCGCCGCAAGGCCGCCGCCGAGGCGAAGGCGGAGGCCGCTCGTCAGAAGGCGCTCGAGGACGCCGACCCGCGCGCCGTCGCGCAGGCCATGCTCTCCGACTTCGGGTGGGACGCCAGCCAGTTCCAGTGCCTCGACAACATCTGGACGCAGGAGAGCGGCTGGCAGGTCGACGCCGAGAACCCCGGCTCCGGTGCCTACGGCATCCCCCAGTCCCTGCCCGGCTCGAAGATGGCGTCGGCCGGCTCCGACTGGCAGACCAACCCCGCCACGCAGATCCGGTGGGGCCTCGGATACATCCAGGACCGCTACGGCTCCCCCTGCGAGGCGTGGTCGTTCAAGCAGGGTGCCGGCTGGTACTGAGCCGACGTCCGTAGGCTCTCCTGCCATGGGTCTGTTCAACCGGCGCAAGCCGCCGATCACGCTCTCCTACGTCCCGAAGTCGACCGATCCCGACGCGCCCGACCAGACGGTCACGCTGCGCAACGGCTCCGAGGTCGGGCTGCGTCCGGTCCTGCGCTTCGTCCCACGCGACGTGTACGGCCGTGAGCTGCCGAACGTCGAGGTCGGCACCGTGCTCGGCATCGACCGCGGCGAGGTCGTCGCGCCGCCCGGCGCGAACGCCGTCGACGTGCTGCACTTCCACGGGCAGGGCGCCCGCAACGTGCGCGGTGTCGAGGTGCACGTCGAGTCCATGGAGCAGGTCGACCTCGACGGCGTCGTCGCCCCGGTCGAGGCCGTCATGGTCGATCTCGAGGAGCGGGCGACCCTCGAGCCGGCGGAGTTCTGGGGCGTCGGCCTCGTCAACCGCAACGAGGTGCCGATCAGCGTCGGCGTCACCCTCGTCGAGTACGAGGACCGGGTCGGCGACGCGCCGCGCCAGGCGGTCGACGCCGTGACCCTCCAGGGCACCGTCGACATCGCCTCGCAGTCGCACGAGGTCGTCTGGCTGCCGGAGGAGGTCCGCGGACGCTTCCACGGCGTCCTCGCCCACGTCGTCGTCCCCTGGGCGGGCCCCGCCGACCCTCCCCCGCTCGACCCCGCCTGATCGACGAGTCTCCTTCTGCACGACCGGCCCCTCCGGTCGGCGCGGCCACGATTCTCCATCCGAGTGGGCAGAGGTTCTTCCTTCCCGTGGACCGTGCCACGAGAAGGGAGAAGCACTGACCACGCCGAGGGAGAATCGTGCTACCCGATCCCGCGACGACGGGCGGGTGTCCACAGCCTCCGTCGCCGCCGCGTCGTTGTCCACACCCGCCGAGCAAGCGGTGGAACCGGGCGCCGGTCCGCCACAGCCTGGATGCATGCAGACCGTCATGCCCGTCGCCGATGCCAACCTCACTCACGGCACGTACGCCGTCCGACGACACGTCGAGACCAGGCTCTGGCAGCGCCCCTGTCGCGGGGTCGTGGTACTGCACAACGCGCCGCTGACCCCGCTCGAGCGCGACCTCGTGGCGCTGCACTCGTCCCGTGCGGGTTCCGCCCTGTCAGGCGCGACGGCGCTGCGATACGACGGACTGGACGGGCATGACGACCGACACCACGTCACGCTTCCCGCCGGCGCCAAGCCGCCCTCCTGGAGCCACGCCACTGTGCACTACTCCCACGAGCTCAGCGACCTCGACGTCCACCCCAGCCGAACCCCGCGCCGGACGCGACCGGCAAGGTCGGTGCTCGACGCTGCCGCCTGGCACGAGTCCGAGCGGTACGCGCGATGGCTCGTGATCACCGCCTTGCAGGCCGGCCTCGTCAGCACCCGCACCTTGCGCGAAGCTCTCGCCCGGCGAGGTCACTGCCGGCACCGAGCCGTCATCGTGCAGTCCATCCTCGACGCGGCCGGAGGGATCCAGTCGGTGCCCGAGCACGACTTCTCGACGATCTGGCGAGCAGCGGGACTCCCCACGCCGACCCGCCAGCGACCGGTGCGCAGCCGGGACGGCCGTTACTACCTCGACGTCTGGTGCGACGCGCTCGGCTTCGGCGTGGAGGTGCACGGCATCCCGCACCTCGCCGTCGAGCAGTGGGACCGCGACCTCGAGCGCGCGAACGAGATCGTGATCAGCGGACGAAGCGGACTCACCTTCTCCTCGTACGCCGTCCGCAACCACGCCACGACAGTGATGGACCAGCTCGACCGCATGGCGCGCGCCCACGGCTGGGAGGCGCTCCCGAACGCGGCACTGCTCCCGATCCCCCCACGGGTACGACGCGAACGACGACGTCGCGCCGCGCAGCAGCGATCGCGCCGCTCTCGGTGAGCTCGGCATCGGCAACGCTTCTCCCTTCCCGTGGACCGTGCCACGGGAAGGGAGAAGCGTTCGTCTCCCCTGGGGTGCTGTTGCAGAAAGGGAGAATCGTGGGTCAGGCGAGGGACGGGAACCAGAGGGCGATCTCGCGGGCGGCGGACTCCTCGGAGTCCGACGCGTGGACGAGGTTCTCGCGGTTCGACAGCGAGAGGTCACCGCGGATGGTGCCGGGGGCGGCGGCGCGGCCGTCGGTGGCGCCGTTGAGCGCGCGGACGACGGCGATCGCCTCGTCGCCCTCCAGCACGAGGGAGACGAGCGGGCCGGAGGTCGCGAAGTCGCGCAGCGGCGGGTACCAGGGCTGCTCGACGTGCTCTGCGTAGTGGGCGTCGGCCTGCTCGGCGTCGATGGCGCGGTGCTCCATCGCGACGATCGTGAGGCCCTTCGCCTCGTAGCGGCGGAGGACCTCGCCGACGAGGCCGCGGCGGACGGTGTCGGGCTTGAGCAGGACGAGCGTGCGCTGGGACATGCCCTCAACCTAGCGGGGGCAGGGCTCCCCGACCGACCGTGGTGGCTGCGTCGGTAGCGTGGGACACGACCTCCGGCGGCGGGGGCGCGGGCCCTCACCCACCACCTGGCGGCGGCACGACGCGTCCTCGACCGTCGACCCGCGAGCCCCGGAGGAACCGTGAGCAACCAGCCGTGGTGGCGCCACGCCGTCATCTACCAGGTCTACCCGCGCTCGTGGGCCGACGCGGACGGCGACGGGCTCGGCGACCTGCCCGGCATCACGTCGCGCCTGGAGCACCTCGCCGACCTCGGCGTCGACGCGCTCTGGCTCTCGCCCTTCTACGTCTCCCCGCAGAACGACGGCGGATACGACGTGGCCGACTTCCGCGACGTCGACCCGCTGTTCGGCACGCTGGCCGACTTCGACGCCCTCGTCGAGCGCGCCCACGACCTCGGCCTGCGGGTCGTCGTCGACGTCGTCCCGAACCACACGTCGAGCGAGCACCCGTGGTTCCAGGCTGCGCTCGCCGCCGGCCCCGGCAGTCCCGAGCGGGCCCGCTACGTTTTCCGTCCGGGCCGCGGCGACGACGGCTCCGAGCCGCCGAACAACTGGCAGTCGAAGTTCGACGGCCCGGCCTGGACCCGCACGACCGACCCCGACGGCTCCCCCGGCGAGTGGTACCTCCACCTCTTCGACAGCTCGCAGCCCGACCTCGACTGGACGAACCCCGAGGTGCACGCCGAGCTGGAGTCGGTGCTGCGCTTCTGGCTCGACCGGGGCGTCGACGGGTTCCGCATCGACGTCGCGCACGGCCTGGTGAAGGCCGACGGGCTGCCCGACGCCGACCTCGCCCTCGACGAGACGCGCGACCGCAGCAGCCTCCTGCCCATGTGGGACCAGCCCGGCGTGCACGACGTGTACCGCCGGTGGCGCGCGCTCGTCGAGGAGTACCGCGGCACGCAGACCGCGCTGTGGGGCGAGGACGACGACCGGATGCTGTGCGGCGAGGCGTGGGTGCAGCCCGCCGAGGCCCTCGCCGCCTACGTCAGGCCCGACGAGCTGCACCAGACCTTCAACTTCTCCTTCCTCATGACGCCGTGGCGGGCCGACGCCCTGCGCGCGTCGGTCGACGACGCCCTGGCCAGCGCCGGCGCCGTCGGCGCACCGCAGACGTGGGTGCTCTCCAACCACGACGTCGTGCGCCACGCGACGCGTCTGGGCCGCTCCGACGCGACGCAGGTGGCCGAGGTCGAGGGGATCGGACCGCACGACGAGCAGCCCGACCCCGTGCTCGGTCTGCGCCGTGCCCGCGCGGCCACCGCACTCATGCTCGCGCTCCCCGGCTCGGCCTACCTGTACCAGGGCGAGGAGCTGGGCCTGCCCGACCACACGCGGCTGCCCGACGAGGTGCTGCAGGACCCGACGTTCGCGCGCTCGGGCGGCACCCGCCACGGCCGCGACGGGTGCCGCGTGCCCGTGCCGTGGGCGTCCGACGGCCCGTCGCTGGGGTTCGGTCCCGGCGAGCCGTGGCTGCCGCAGCCGCCCGAGTACGCCGACCTGGTGCCCGGCCGTCAGCGTGGCGTCGAGGGCTCGACGCTCGAGCTCTACCGACGGCTCCTGCGCGTCCGTCGCGAGCTCGGGCTCGGCACCACCACCCTCACGTGGCTGCCGGACGCCCCGCCCGACGTGCTCGCCCTGCGACTCGTGGACGCCGACGGCGTGCCCGTCGCGGAGGTGCGCACGAACCTGTCCGACGCCCCTGTCCCCCTGCCTGCCGGCGAGGTCCTCGTGGCCAGCGGCGACCTCGACGACGGCCGGCTCCCGTCGGACACGACCGTGTGGACGCGGCCCGCCGGGTCCTGACCGATCGTCCCGGTCCTGGCTTGCGTCGTCGTCGGCGCACCCCTACGTTGAGGAGTCCCCGTGTGGCGCCGATCACGACGGGACGAGCGAACGGGAGGCAGCTCATGACGGGCAGACGACGACGGACCGCAGCGGTGGTCGCGAGCGTCGCGCTCGGCTCCTCGCTGCTCGCCGCGTGCGGCGGGTCGAGCGGGAAGCCGACGCTGACCTGGTACATCAACCCCGACGGCCAGGACACGCTCAACGCGCTGGCCGAGAAGTGCAGCACCGACGACTACGACATCGCCATCCAGCTGCTCCCCGCCAGCGCCACCGACCAGCGCACCCAGCTCGCGCGCCGTCTCGCGGCCGGCGACAGCTCGACCGACCTGATGAGCCTCGACCCGGTGTTCGTGCCGGAGTTCGCGAACGCGAAGTGGCTCAAGCCGTTCGAGGGCGAGCAGGCCGCCGCCGTGCTCGACGACGACGTCCTCAAGGGCGCTGCCGAGACGGTCACCTGGAACGACCAGGTCGTCGCCGCGCCGCAGTGGGCCAACACCCAGGTGGTCTGGTACCGCAAGTCCCTCGCGCAGGCGGCCGGCCTCGACATGAGCACGCCGGTCACCTGGGACCAGGTGATCGACGCCGCCTCGCAGGAGGGCGGCACCGTCGGCGTGCAGGCCAACAAGTACGAGGCGTACGTCGTGTGGATCAACAGCCTCGTCCAGGGCGCGGGCGGCAACATCCTCGACCCGTCCACGGTCGAGGACGGTCGCGACGCCAAGGTCACGATCGACAGCGCGGCCGGCAAGGAGGCCGCCGCCGTCATCCAGAAGCTCGCGCGGTCCAAGGCCGCGCAGCCCGACCTCACGACGTCGAACGAGGGGACCAGCCTCGGCCAGATGTTCCCGGCCGAGGGGCCCGGTGAGTTCATGACCAACTGGACCTTCGTCTACAAGAACTACGAGGGACTCGTCGGCAAGCCCGGTGGACCGAAGGACGAGGACGAGCTGGAGGACCTCGGCTGGGCCCGCTACCCACAGACCGTCGAGGGCGAGGAGTCCCGCCCCCCGATCGGCGGCATCGACATCGGCGTCGGCGCCTTCTCGAAGCACCCCGACTTCGCCCAGGAGGCAGCCGTGTGCGTCACGAACGCCGAGGCGCAGCGCGACCTCGCGGTCAACGAGGGCCTCATGCCGGCGCGCCAGTCGGTGTACGACTCCGCGGCGCTCAAGGACGCCTATCCCGCCGACCTGCTCGCCCTGTGGGCCGACAGCATCGACACCGGCGGCCCGCGCCCGAAGAGCGCGTTCTACAGCCAGATCTCGAGCGCGATCCAGTCCGTCTGGCACTCGCCGCGCCAGGTCGACCCCGACACCACGCCCCGGAAGTCGGCCGACTTCTTGAGCGCCGTCCTCCGAGGGGAGGCCCTGCTGTGAGCACCTCCACCGTCAACCGCGCCTCCGACCGCACCCGCGCCGAGAACCGGCTCGCGCTCAAGCTGGTGGCACCGGCCGTCGCGCTGATGCTGCTCGTCACCGCGTTCCCGATGCTGCGCGCGCTCTACCTGTCGTTCTTCAGCTACTCGCTGACGGCACCGGACGAGCGGGAGTTCGTCGGGCTCGACAACTACGCGACGGCTCTCACCGACGGCCTGTTCTGGCGGGACACCGGCAACACGGTCTTCATCATGGTCGTGACCGTGGCCGTCGAGCTCGTGATCGGGTTCGTCTTCGCGATGGTGATGCACCGGCTGGTCTTCGCCCGCGGGCTCGTGCGCACCTCGATCCTGATCCCCTACGGCATCATCACCGTCGTCTCCGGCTTCGCCTGGCAGTTCGCGTTCTCCAACACCAACGGCTTCGTCAACGACGTGCTGCCGTTCGTCGGCTCCGACTTCAACTGGTTCGCGAGCTACGAGAGCTCGATGGTCGCGATCATGGTCTCGGAGATCTGGAAGACGACGCCGTTCATGGCACTGCTCCTGCTCGCCGGCCTGGCCCAGGTGCCCGAGGACATGCTCGAGGCGGCCAAGGTCGACGGCGCGACGTGGTGGCAGCGGCTGTGGAAGGTG
Organism: Aeromicrobium sp. CnD17-E; assembly: GCF_024124745.1. Taxonomy (GTDB): domain Bacteria; phylum Actinomycetota; class Actinomycetes; order Propionibacteriales; family Nocardioidaceae; genus Aeromicrobium. The sequence goes on along the minus strand of NZ_JAMXRU010000033.1, from coordinate 23,088 downwards.
ATCCTGCCGAACATGCGCGCCGCGATCATGGTCGCGGTGCTGTTCCGCGCGCTCGACGCCTACCGCATCTTCGACAACATCTTCGTGATGACCGCAGGCGCCAACGGCACCGAGTCGATCTCCTTCCTGACCTACCGGCAGGTGATCGAGCAGTTCCAGCTGGGCATCGGCTCGGCCCTCTCGGTGCTGCTGTTCCTCTCGGTGCTGGTGGTCGCCTTCCTCATCGTCAAGATCTTCCGCGTCAACCTCGCGGACGCGCGGCAGGAGGCGTGACATGAACAAGAACGCCCTCAACCGGGTCGGCACGCTCGTCGGCTTCGTGCTCATCCTCCTCTGGTGCCTGCTGCCGGTGGCCTGGATCATCTCCCTGTCGTTCAAGAGCCAGGAGGCGGTCACGAACGGCAGCCCCGGGTTCCTCCCGCAGAGCGGCGGTGGCGCGGGCTGGCAGAACTACGTCGACGTCATCCAGGACGAGCAGTTCCGCCGTGCCATCCTCAACTCGATCGGCATCTCGCTGACGGCCACGATCCTCTCCGTCGCGCTCGCCACGCTGACCGCCTACGCGGTGGCGCGCCTGGAGTTCCAGGGCAAACGTTTCGTGCTGACCACGGCGCTCGTCATCGCCATGTTCCCGGTGGTCTCCCTCGTGGGCCCGCTGTTCGACATGTGGCGCACGTTCGGCATCTACGACACGTGGATCGGCCTGATCATCCCCTACATGAGCTTCACGCTCCCGCTCGCGATCTGGACGCTGTCGGCGTTCTTCCGCGAGATCCCGTGGGAGATGGAGCAGGCCGCGCAGGTCGACGGCGCGACGTCGTGGCAGGCGTTCCGCAAGGTGATCGTCCCGCTGGCGGCGCCCGGCGTGTTCACCGCCGCGATCCTGACGTTCTTCTTCGCGTGGAACGACTTCGTCTTCGGCATCTCGCTCACCTCGACCGAGCGGGCCCGTCCCATCCCCGCGGCGCTGTCGTTCTTCGTCGGCGCCGACCCGTTCAACCGGCCGGCCTCGCTGCTGGCCGCAGGAGCCGTCGTCGCCACGGTGCCGGTCATCCTCCTCGTCCTGTTCTTCCAGCGAAAGATCGTCGCGGGCCTCACCGCCGGCGCAGTGAAGGGTTGATCCATGGCCACCATCGAGATGAAGAACATCGTCAAGAAGTACGGTGACGGCTTCCCCGCGGTCAACGACGTCAGCATCGACGTCGCCGACGGCGAGTTCCTGATCCTCGTCGGGCCCTCGGGCTGCGGGAAGTCGACGCTGCTGCGGATGATCGTCGGCCTGGAGGACATCACCTCCGGCGACATGGTCATCGGCGGCGAGCGGGTGAACGACCTCGCCCCGCGCGACCGCAACCTGGCGATGGTCTTCCAGAACTACGCGCTCTACCCGCACCTCACCGTGTACGAGAACATCGCCTTCCCCCTGCGCCTGAAGAAGCGCCCCGAGAAGGAGATCGACGAGAAGGTCCGCCAGGCGAGCAGGACGCTCGACCTCGACGAGCACCTCGAGCGCAAGCCCGGCAACCTCTCCGGCGGCCAGCGCCAGCGGGTCGCCATGGGTCGCGCGATCGTGCGCGACGCGAAGGCGTTCCTGTTCGACGAGCCGCTGTCGAACCTCGACGCCAAGCTGCGCGGCCAGATGCGCACCGAGATCGCCCGGCTGCAGAAGCAGCTCGGCATCACCACCGTCTACGTCACGCACGACCAGACCGAGGCCATGACGCTCGGTGACCGGGTGGCCGTCATGAAGCGTGGCGTGCTGCAGCAGCTGGCGTCGCCCCGCGAGCTGTACGAGCAGCCGGTCAACCTGTTCGTCGCCGGCTTCATCGGCTCCCCGCCGATGAACTTCCTGCCCGCCACCGTCGAGGACGGCCAGGTCACGCTCCCGTTCGGCACGTTCCCGCTGCCCGCCGACAAGGCCGAGCGCACCGCGGGCAAGGGGCTGCTGCTCGCGGGCATCCGCCCCGAGCACTTCGAGGACGTGTCGGTGATGGCCGACGACGCCGTCGACGGCACGCGCACGTTCGAGGCGCACGTGGACGTGCGCGAGTGGCTCGGCGACCAGCAGTACGCGTACGTGCCCTACGACGCCGAGGCGCAGGTGCAGGACCAGCTGCGCGACCTCGCGCGCGAGGCCGACAGCGAGTCGCTGCGCACGCAGCTCGTCGTCTCGCTCGACGCGGCCAGCGGCGCGCAGGGCGACGACGACGTGACCCTGTTCATCGACTCCGACCGGCTGCACTTCTTCGACCCGCAGAGCGGCGAGAACCTGACGGTCGGCCTCTGACCGTCGGAGGCCGGACGAGGACCCGGCCGTCGGGGCGCGTCAGCGGCGCGGCGGCCGGGACCGGACCCGAACCTGCCCCATGACCTCGGCGTTCCAGTCGTGCTCGCGGATGAGGCGGTACCGCTCGCAGGCCACCCGCAGGTACGCGGCGGCCAGACGCTCCTTCGGCCCGCGGACGCCGGCGTCCTCGATGAGGCGCGCGACGGGCTCGAACTCCTCGGCGTACCAGCGCGCCGCCATCGTCGGCTTGTCCATGTAGGCGCGCTCGGCATGCATCGTCCGCGCCCCCCAGGCCTCGACGGTCTCGGCGATCTCGCCGTACTGCTCCGGGTGGTCGAACGCGATCGCCGCGCGCGCCTCCCCCGTGAAAGGGACGCGCTCCAGCATGAGCCGTCGCCAGTGCTTGAGCTCCAGGTCGGACCGGACGTCGACGCCTGTGGGGGTGAGCAGCGTGTCGACGGCGGTCACCCGCGCCTCGATCACCGAGTCCCCCATGCTCCGGGCCACGGAGACGCGGTGGTGCCCGTCGCGCACGAAGTAGTAGTCGCCGACCTGGTACACCTCGATCGGCGGGATGACCTCGCCCCGGCGGGTGGCCAGCGCCAGCCGCTCCCAGCGCTCGCGGCTGCGCGTCGACGTCGGGCGGAAGCGACGGTCGAAGTCGCGCTCCTTGTCGACGGACCCCACGATCGCGTCGAGCGGGATGACCTTCGTGCCGACGTAGTGCTCGCCACGGCGACCGAGGGCCTCCACGACCTCGTCGAAGGACAGCGACCGCACGACGTCGTCGCGGTCGTTGCGCAGCCGCGCCGCCAGCGACGCGAGCACCTGCGCACGGCGGGCGCGCAGGAAGTCGCTCTCGGCGTCCACGCGGGGCGAGCCGGAGTCACTGACCATCGGAGCCTCCTTCGGCGGCGACGCCGACCGGCCGACGGATCGGCTCGACGTCGATGAGCTGGTAGGGGATGACGTTGCGCAGCGTGGTCGGTCCGACCTGCCGGTCGGGCTTGGCCATGCCGTAGGGGTGGACGTGCCCGTGCAGGTGCCACGTCGGGCGCAGGACGTCGAGCACCTGGTGCAGCGCGTCGAAGCCCCGATGAGGCGGGTCGTCCTCGTCGCCGAGGCCGCTCGGCGGGGAGTGCGTGAGCAGCAGGTCGACGGGCTCGCCGCCGGCGCGGCGCAGGAGCCGCCGGGCGCGTCGCGCGAGCTGGCGCTGCGTGTACTGGTTGGCGCCGTGGCTGTAGCGGATGCTGCCGCCCAGACCCGCGATCCGCAGGCCCGCCGCCTCGACGACCCGTCCGTCGGCGCTCCTGCAGCCGAGCGGCCGCGGGTCGGCGTGCGGCATGCCGTCGCCGGTCAGCACCGCCCGCCAGCCGGTCGCGCGCGTGACGACCTCGGGGTCGTGGTTGCCCGGGACGAAGACGACCGGGACGTCCAGGGCCGAGGCCAGGAACTCGAGGTAGTCCCAGGGCAGGTCCCCCGTGCCGACGACGAGGTCGGGCGCGAGCCGGCGCACCTGCGGGTGGTGGATCGAGTCCACCACCTCGTCGGACACCGCCAGCACGCGCACCATGACCCCACCGTAGGCACCACAGGCCCGTGGCGCGAGGACGTCAGGCCGGGTCGGGGCCCTCCTCGGCCCAACGTCGCTTGTCCTCCTCGATCCGTCGGCCGAGCACGAACGCGCTGATCCAGAGGAGCGCGAACATGCCGCCCACGAAGAACATCGCCGGCACGAGGAAGCCGAGCGCGACCGACGCCACCTGGATGACGTGCCCGACGGTGTAGCCCCAGGGGCGGCGCAGCATGCCCGCGGTGAGGATGCACAGCACCGCCAGCCCCAGCCCGAGCGGGAGCGCGGTCGAGGCGGGCACGTCCTCGACGGTGATCATGACCGGGGTGCTGAGACCGAGGAGGATCGCCTCGAACGTGAGCATCGCGGCGCACATGCCCCTCATGCGGCACCGCCGGCCGATCCGCCGCCGAGCAGGATGCGCGCCTCGCCGGCCGTGACGACCGACCCGATCACCAGCACGCCACCGCTGCCGATCGCCTCCTCCATGCCCTCGCCGGTCTCGGCCATGGAGATCGCCCGCACGAGGGCGTCGTCGAGGCTGCGCACGACGGTCACGCGGTCCTCGCCGAACACCTCCTCGGCCAGCTCGCCGAGCTCCTCGGCGCGCATCGAGCGGTCGAGGCTGTTCTGCGTGCACACGACGTGCGCCAGGACGGGCTCCAGCTCGCGCAGCATCTCCTCGACGTCCTTGTCGGCCATGGCGCCGACGACGCCGACCAGCGGGCTGAACGTGAACGCGTCCTGCACCGTCTCGACCGCCGCCCGCACGCCGTGCGGGTTGTGGGCGGAGTCGACGAGCACGGTGGGACTGCGGCGCAGGACCTCGAGGCGACCGGGCGACGTGACCTCGCCGAACGCGGCGCGCACGAGGTCGGCGTCGAGCTCGGCGTCGACGAAGGCCTCCACGGTCGCGAGCGCCACGGCGGCGTTCTGCGCCTGGTGGGCGCCGTGCAGCCGCAGGAGCACGTCGTCGTAGCGCGCGTTGAGCCCCTGCAGCGCGACCTGCTGCCCGCCGACGGCGTTGAGCCGCTCGACGACGCCGAAGTCGACGCCCTCACGCAGCACCGTGGCGCCGACCTCGAGGCTGCGGCGCATGAGCACGTCGAGCACGTCGGGCTCCTGCGCGGCGAGCACCGCGTGCGATCCGGCCTTGATGATCCCCGACTTCTCGACGGCGACCTCGGCGGCGGTGTCGCCGAGGTAGCGGGCGTGGTCGACGGCCACCGGGGTGACCACGGCGACCTTGCCGTGCGCGACGTTGGTCGCGTCCCACGAGCCGCCCATGCCGACTTCGACGACGGCGGCGTCGACGGGCGCGTCGGCGAACGCGGCGAACGCCATCGCGACGGTCAGCTCGAAGAACGAGACCGGGTGCGGCTGGCTGTCGTCGACGACCTGCGCGTACGCGGCGACGTCGGCGAACGCCTCGACGAACTGCTCCTCGGTGAGCGGCTCGCCGTCGAGGCTGATCCGCTCGGTCATGCTCTGCAGGTGCGGGCTGGTGAACCGCCCCGTGCGCAGGTCGAGCGCCCGCAGCAGCGCGTCGACCATGCGCGCGGTCGACGACTTGCCGTTGGTGCCGGTGAGGTGCACGACGGGGTAGGCGTCCTGCGGGTCGCCGAGCAGGCGGCAGAGTGCGGTGATGCGCTCGAGCGACGGCTCGAGCCTGGTCTCGGGCCAGCGGCCCAGCAGGGCGGCCTCGACCTCGGCGTAGGTGGGGTTCATCACCGCCAGTATCCCAGGCGGCGCCGCACCCGCGTCGGTCGGCGCACAGGCCCGTCCCCGGGACCGGACCAGGGTTCCCACCCATTCCCTCGGGCACCCCGGGTCCGCCATGCTGGTCCCGCCGCGGCGAGCGTCGCGCGGAGGGTCGAGGAGGTTCCGATGGGCCGGCAGGTCAGCAGCTGGATCACGCACCGCTGGGGCAAGTGGCCGGTGCTCCTCGTCCTCGTCGGCCTGCTCCTCGGCCTCGGGCTGGCCTTCGGCACCAAGCTCAGCGACGTGCAGCGCAACGAGGCGTCGTCGTTCCTGCCGGCCGACGCGCAGTCGACCCAGGTGATCGAGCGGGCGTCGCGCTTCGCCGACCCTGACGTGCTGCCGGCGATCGTGCTCCTCGTGCGCGACGGCGGGGCCCGACCGCAGGACCTGCAGCGCCTCGTCGCGCTGAAGTCCGAGCTCGCCACCGTGCCCGAGGTCACCGGGGACGTCGTCGGGCCGATCCCGTCGCGGGACGGCGAGGCTGCCGAGCTGGTCGTGAACCTGCGCGTCGACGCCGACGCCGGGCTGGAGCGGCTCCCCGACGCGGTGCAGGAGCTACGCGACCTCGCGGAGAAGGACGCCGACGGCGCCGAGGTGTACGTCGCCGGTCCCGCCGCGCTCGGTGCCGACCAGGCGCAGGCGTTCGCGGGGATCGACGGCATCCTGCTGCTCGCGGCCGTCTCGGTCGTCGTCGTCATGCTGCTGCTGACCTACCGCAGTCCCGTGCTGTGGGTCATCCCGCTGTTCTGCGGGGTGCTGAGCGTGTTCGCGGCGCAGGGGGTGGTCTACCTCCTCGCGAAGCACGCCGGCCTCACCGTCAACGGGCAGAGTGCCGGCATCCTGTCGGTCCTCGTGCTCGGCGCGGGCATCGACTACGCGCTGTTGATCGTCGCGCGCTACCGCGAGGAGCTGCGCAACACCGCTGACCGTCACGAGGCGATGGCGCACGCCCTCCACCGGGCCGCGCCGGCCGTGCTGGCGAGCGGCTCGACGGTCGTGGTGGGCCTGCTCTGCCTGATGCTCGCGCAGATGCAGGCCACGGCCGGCCTGGGTCCCGTCGCCGCCGCAGGCATCGTCGTCGCGCTCGTGACGATGCTGGGGCTGCTGCCGGTGCTGCTGGTCGTGTGCGGACGCTGGGTGTTCTGGCCCTTCGTGCCGCACCACGGCGACCCGCAGCCCGCCGAGGACGGCGTGTGGGGCCGCGTCGGACGCCGCATCGCCCGTCGTCCTCGTGCCGTGTGGGCAGTGACGACCCTCCTCCTGGCGGTCTTCACGGTCGGACTCGTGCAGCTCGACGCCAACGGTCTCTCCGACGCCGAGCAGTTCACCACCGAGCAGCCGTCGATCGTCGCCGAGGGCAAGCTCGCCGAGCACTTCCCCGGGGGTGCGGGCTCGCCGGTCCAGGTGGTCGTCGACGCTGCGCACGTCGACGACGCGGCGGCCGCGCTGCAGGACGTCCGGGGCATCGCACCGGACTCCGTCTCCCGTCCCGTCGTGCGAGGCGACGTCGGCTACGTCGAGGGCACGCTGGAGGCTGCGCCGGACTCACGAGCCGCGTTCGACACCATCGACCGGGCGCGCGACGCCATGGCCGACGTCCCGGGCGACCCGCTCGTGGGTGGCACGACGGCGATCAACCACGACGTCCAGGAGGCCTCGGCGGCCGACACGCGCCTGATCATCCCCGTGGTCCTGCTCGCGGTGCTGCTGATCCTCGGCGTGCTGCTGCGCTCCGTGATGGCACCGATCGTCCTGCTCGTCACGGTCGTGCTCTCGTTCGGGGCGGCGCTCGGCATCAGCGCGCTGGTGTTCCGGCACCTGTTCGGGTTCGGCGGCACCGACTCCTCGTTCCCGCTCTACGCCTTCGTGTTCCTGGTGGCGCTCGGCATCGACTACAACATCTTCCTCATGACCCGCGTGCGCGAGGAGTCGCTCGTGCACGGCACCCGCCGTGGTGCTCTCGTCGGCCTCGCGGCGACGGGCGGCGTGATCACGTCGGCAGGACTGGTGCTGGCCGGCACGTTCGCCGCACTCGGGTCGCTGCCCATCGTGTTCCTCGCCGAGCTCGGCTTCGCCGTGGCGCTCGGCGTGCTCCTCGACACGCTGGTGGTCCGGTCGGTGCTGGTCACCGCCCTCACCCTCGACCTCGGTCGCTGGATGTGGTGGCCGAGCGCGCTGTTCCGCACCGACGGCGGTCACGCGACGTCGACCGGGCACGCCGTGACCCACCACGTCGCCGACGCCGCGCACCCGGCGGAGCCCGTGACCGGCCACGACTCCCCCGAGCACCGCGCCTGAGGGGACCGACGTGCAGGTCGTGGTGGTCGAGCACGGGGCCTTGTTGCCATGGCTGGGAGGGCTGCGTCGACTGTTCGACGCCGAGTACCTCGCCGAGCACGGGGCCTGGGACCCGGAGCAGCCCTACGGCTACGCCCCGGCCGACCTGCACGTGGTGGGGAGTCTCGACCGACGGGTGGTCGCCCACGTCGGCCTGCAGCGACGGACGATCGGTGTCGGTGACGTCGACGTGGTCGTCGCCGGGGTCGGGGGTGTGCTGGTGGCTCACGCGGCTCGAGGCTCGGGCCTGGGACGAACGGTCCTGCGGGAGACGGCCCGCGCGGCGCGCGAGGTGGCTGCGGCTGACTTCGCGTACCTCGGCTGCCGTGAGGAGGTGGTGCCGTTCTACCGGTCCTGCGGATGGACGCGCACCAGGGTCCGCGAGCGCAGCCTCAGCACGGTCGACGGCGCGCCCGTCGTGCAGGAGCCGGGGCCGCCGGTCCTGCTGCATCCCGCCGGACGTCCAGTCGCCGACTGGCCGGACGGTGACGTCGACCTGCGGGGCCGCCCCTGGTAGCGCCGTGGGCGCGGCGCTCGGGGCACACTCGGGACGTGGACCTCTGGCACGACCTCGCCGACCAGTACCGCGCGTTCGCCCGGGACGCGGCGGACTCCCCCACCTTCGCCGCATGGTCGGCGGCCGTCGCCGAGGACGCCGAGGTGCTGGCGTGGCTGGGCAGCCTGCCCCGGCTGAAGCAGCAGCCGAACCTCGTCCTCGCCGCCGCGAGGCTGCACGGCGTGCCGGCGCCCGGGCCGTACGCCGCCCTCCGTGACGCCCTCCTGGGCGACGGCATCGACGGCCCCGTCCGCGCCACGATCCTGTCCCGCTCGACGCAGACCAACGAGGTCGGCCGGCTCGCGACCCTCGTCCCTGCGTTCGCGCTCCTGGCGGCACGCCACGGCGGCGCACCGCTGTCGCTGCTGGAGGTCGGGGCGAGCGCCGGCCTGTGCCTCTACCCCGACCGCTACACCTACCGCTGGCGCACGGACGACGGCGACGTCGTCGTCGGCACCGGTCCTGGGCTCGCCTGCGACGTCACGGGGCCAGCGCCCCTCCCCCGGCGCGTCCCCCCGGTCGCCGCACGTCGCGGGATCGACCTGAACCCGCTCGACGTGACCTCGCCAGAGGACGTGGCCTGGCTCGAGACGCTCGTCTGGCCGGAGCACGACGACCGCCGCGCCCGGCTCCGCGCCGCGCTCGAGGTCGCGCGTGCCGACCCGCCGCACGTCGTCGCGGGCGACCTGCTCACCGAGCTGCCGCGGCTGGTCGAGGAGGCCGCGGCCGACGGACCGGTCGTCGTGCTCCACAGCGCCGTGATCGCCTACCTCGACGACGCCCAGCGGGTCGCGTTCGACGAGCTGGCCCGCGGCCTCGTCGCCGACGGCGCCTGCCACTGGGTGAGCAACGAGTCACCGGGCGTGCTCCCGTCGATCACCGCCAACGCCTCCTCCCCCGCTCCCGAGCACCACGCGTTCGTGCTCGGGGTCGACGGCCGGGCCGTCGCGTGGACCCACGGGCACGGCCGCACGCTGCACTGGCTCGCCTGACCGCACGCGACCTGGACGCTTCACTCGGATCCGGAACCCGACTACGCTCCTGCGCATGAGCGAACCGGGGGGACGCGAGCCGTTCTGGGACGTGGTGCGACGACGCGATCCCGACGTCGACATCGTGCTGCTGCCACCCGCAGGGACGACACCGCCACCGCCCGTCGGCGGCGAGCCGGTCACGGCCGAGGAGGCGCACCGCGTCGCCGACCGGCGGGCCAGATCGTCGCGGGCAACGACGACGGCGTGCTGTCAGCCGAGCACCGCCACGACCCGTGGTACGGGCCGATGCAGGACCCCGAGGAAGATCGACAGCCTGTGCGCCGAGACACGGGGTTCGAGCAGTGAACCGTGCTAGGAGAGGAATGATCGTCGTGGGTCTCGTGAGCCTCCTGCTGACCGGCTGCGGGGGCGGCGACGACGTTCCCGAGGGCCGTGAGGGACTGACCGTCATCAAGACTCGCGCCGACCGTGGACTCGCCGAGGCCACCGCTGCGGTGCGAACCGAGATCGGCGCCGAGCCGCGCGACGCGCGAGGCGCCTACGTCCAGGCGGGGTACTCCGGCGCCACCCTCCTCTACACCTACGAGGCACAGGCGACGTTCCGGACGCGGCAGCCGACCGACGTCGACGACGTCCGCACCGCTCTCGTCGACCTCGATCTCGACACATCGAAGGTGCTGGACGGGCTCGAAGGGGGACTCAGCATCACCGCCGGCGCCGAGGACCACGTCGTGTCCGTGGACCTCGACGCCGCGCGGACCACACTCACCGTGACGTCGCGGTCCTCCGGAGCGGAGATCAAGGCCTCCACGCTCTCCACGAAGGAGAAGGTCGACCTCCGCGAGCCCAAGCCGCTCTCCCTCGACCTGGACTGAGCGCCACCGCCATCCCGCCCACGGCCCGGCACCCCCGTTGCACCCCTCCGCCGCCCACGGCCCGGCACCCCCGCCGGACCCGTCCGCCGCCCACGGCCCGGCACCCCCGCCGGGCGACCTCCTAGACTGTCCTCCCGTGACCACCGCACAGAACCGCGTCCCCGCCAAGCCCGCCCTCGAAGGTCTCGAGGAGCGGTGGAGCGGGGTATGGGCCGAGCAGGGCACCTACGCGTTCGACCGGACGAAGAGCCGCGACGAGGTGTACTCCATCGACACCCCTCCGCCCACCGTCTCGGGCTCGCTGCACGTCGGCCACGTGTTCAGCTACACCCACACCGACCTCGTCGCCCGCTACCAGCGGATGAGCGGCAAGGAGGTGTTCTACCCGATGGGCTGGGACGACAACGGCCTGCCCACCGAGCGTCGGGTGCAGAACTACTACGGCGTGCGCTGCGACCCGTCGCTGCCCTACGACGCCGACTTCACCCCGCCCGCCAAGCCGGATCCGAAGAAGCAGGTGCCGATCAGCCGGCGCAACTTCATCGAGCTGTGCAACGAGCTGGTCGTCGAGGACGAGAAGGTCTTCGAGAAGCTGTGGCGCACCCTCGGCCTGTCGGTCGACTGGAGCCAGACGTACACGACCATCGGCGCCGACGCGCAGGCCACGAGCCAGCGCGCCTTCCTGCGCAACGTCGGCCGGGGCGAGGCGTACATGCAGGACGCGCCCACGCTGTGGGACGTCACCTTCCAGACCGCGGTGGCGCAGGCCGAGCTCGAGGCGCGCGACTACCCGGGCGCCTACCACCGGGTGGCGTACCACCTGCCCGACGGCAGCCGCGTGCACGTCGAGACGACGCGGCCGGAGCTGACGCCCGCCGCCGTCGCGCTCATCGCGCACCCCGACGACGAGCGCTACTCCCACCTGTTCGGCGGGACCGCCACGTCGCCGCTGTTCGGCGTCGAGGTGCCGATCCACCCGAGCACGCTCGCCGACCCCGAGAAGGGCTCCGGCATCGTGCACTGCTGCACGTTCGGCGACCTGACCGACGTGCAGTGGTGGCGCGAGCTGCAGCTGCCCAACCGCACCGTGATCGGTCGCGACGGCCGGGTGCTGCGCGAGGTGCCGGAGTGGGTCGCGGGCGGCCCGGGAGAGCAGCTGTGGGCCGAGCTGGCCGGCAAGACGACGTTCAGCGCGCGCGAGGCGATCGTGCAGGCACTGCGCGACAGCGGCGACCTCGACGGCGAGCCCCAGCCGACGCAGCGCGTCGCCAACTTCTACGAGAAGGGCGACAAGCCGCTCGAGATCGTCTCCACCCGGCAGTGGTACATCAAGAACGGCGGGCGAGACGCCGACGTGCGCACCGAGCTCGTGGCCCGCGGGAACGACATCACCTGGGTGCCCGCCTACATGCAGAGCCGGTACACCAACTGGATCGAGGGTCTCAACGGCGACTGGCTGATCAGCCGCCAGCGCTTCTTCGGCATCCCGTTCCCGGTCTGGTACCGCCTCGACGCGGAGGGCCAGCCCGACTACGACGACCCGATCTTCGCCGCCGAGGACACCCTGCCCGTCGACCCCGCGTCGCAGGCCCCGCCCGGCTTCGAGGAGGCCCAGCGCGGCCAGGCCGGCGGCTTCGTCGCCGACCCCGACGTGCTCGACACCTGGGCCACGTCGTCGCTGACCCCCCAGATCGTGTGCGGGTGGGAGCGCGACGCCGACCTCTTCGCGCGCACGTTCCCGATGGACCTGCGCCCGCAGGGTCACGACATCATCCGCACCTGGCTGTTCTCGACCGTCGTGCGCTCGCACCAGGAGTTCGGGCAGGTGCCGTGGAGCCACACGGCGCTCTCGGGCTTCGTGGTCGACCCCGACCGCAAGAAGATGAGCAAGTCCAAGGGCAACGTCGTCGTGCCCGACGAGATCCTCGACAAGTACGGCGCCGACGCCGTGCGCTGGCGCGCTGCCCTCGCGCGTCCCGGCTCGGACTCCCCGTTCGACGAGACGCAGATGAAGGTCGGGCGACGGCTGGCGATGAAGGTGCTCAACGCGAGCAAGTTCGTGCTCGCCGCGCCCGAGGACTACGGTCTCGGCGCGACCGCCGCCGACCTCGACGTCGCCCGCGTGACCGAGCCGCTGGACCGGTCGGTGCTGGCGGCACTCGGCCGCGTCGTCGAGCAGGCCACCGCTCACTTCGAGGCGTACGACTACTCGTCGGCGCTGGAGGTCACCGAGAAGTTCTTCTGGGACTTCTGCGACGACTACCTCGAGCTCGTCAAGGAGCGTGCTCGCCGCGACGACGAGGGCGGGACGTCGGCGAAGGCCACGTTCGTGCTCGCGCTGTCGACCCAGCTGCGTCTGCTCGCCCCGTTCCTGCCCTACGTGACCGAGGAGGTCTGGAGCTGGTGGCAGGAGGGCTCGGTGCACCGCGCGTCGTGGCCGACCGCCGCGGACGTGGCCGTCGACGGTGACGTCGCCCTGCTGCCGACCGCCGCCGAGGCGCTCGCGGGCATCCGCGGCGCGAAGTCGGTGGCCAAGGTGAGCCAGCGCACCGAGGTGACGGCGGTGACCGTCCGCGGACCGCAGGCGTCGCTCGACCGCCTCCTGCTGGCCGTCGACGACGTCAGGGCCGCGGGTCGCGTGACCGGTGAGCTGACGACGTCGGCCGACGACTCGACCACCGAGCTCGTCACCGACGCCACCCTCGCCCCCACCGACTAGTCCCCTCCTCGGTGCTCGTTTGGGTGGGGCCCCACCCAAACGAGCACTTCCGGCGCATGTTTGCGTGGGGGCGAGCAGGTTTCCGTGGGGCCCCACCCAAACGCGCTCCCGCGGCGGATGTTCGCGCGGGGGCGAGCAGGCTTCCGTGGGGCCCCACGGAAACGCGCGGCGTCCGCGCGAGCGGTCAGGCGGTCTCGAGGGTCTCGAAGCGGATGCCGGCGGCCTGGAGGCGCTCGATCAGCGGGCGGCCCATCGCGACGGCGGTGGTGGTCTGGCCAGCGACCTTCGGCACGTCGTCGAAGGCGAGGCACAGCGCCGACTCGCTGAGCATCTTCGCCGTCTCGTCGTAGCCCGGGTCGCCGCCGCTCACCTGCGTGACGACCCGCTTGCCGCCGCCCTCACCGACCAGGCGGAGCGAGAACCACGACGACGCCCGCTTCTCGGGGCTCGGGCCGTCGCCCTGGGCGCGCAGCTTCAACAGGGCCTTGCGGGTCGGCGCGAGCTGCGAGCCCGCGAGCAGGACGCCCGCCCCGACCACGGTCCCGGCCAGGACAGGGAGCTTCTTGAACTGCGCGAAGTGGGAGTAGGTGAACTGCGGGCCGTAGCGCTCGAGGGCGCGCGCCGAGCGCAGCACGACCTGCGGGTCGATGGTCGGCAGCGGGAGCGCCCAGCCCTTCCCGCCAGCGCCTCGCCCGATCGAGCCGCCGCCGCGGACCGAGCGGCCCTGCGGACGCTGCTCACGCTGCTTGCGCTCCTTGGCGGTGGCGGCCGACTGGCGCAGCCGCGAGAACGCGCCGATCGCCGAGTGGTAGGTGCCGCCCGACGCGGTGCCCCCGGCGCGGATGTAGCCCTTCACGTCGATCGGGACGCCCTCCGGCAGCTGCTCGACGGTGTACAGCACGCCGAGGTCGTAGGGGATCGAGTCGAAGCCGCACGCGTGCACGAGCGTCGCGCCGGTGCGCAGCGCGGTCTCCTGGTGCTCCAACCAGGTGCGATCGACGAACTCGGGCTCGCCGGTCAGGTCGACGTAGGCGATGCCCGCCTCCGCGGCCGCCCTGACGGCGGGGTCGCCGTGCTGGACGTACGGACCGACGGTCGAGATGAGCACGCGTGTGCCCTCAGCCATCGCCCGCATCGAGGCGGCGTCGGACACGTCGGCCAGCACGATCTCGGGCGCCGTGCCGCCGGCGGCCTCGACCTCGTCGACCACGTTCTGCAGCTTGGCGGCGCTGCGCCCGGCGACGGCCCAGGTGCCGCCCTCGGGTAGGTGGGTGCCGAGGTAGACGGCGGTGAGCGTGCCGGTGAACCCGGTAGCCCCGAACAGGGTGATGTCGACGGTCATGACGTCGACCCTAGCGGGCCGCGGGACGCTCCTCCCGAGGCAGACGTCGTCCTCCCCCGGCATCCTTGCCTCGGGAGGACGACGTTTACCACGGGACCGTGGTGAAGCCCGTCCGCCCTCGGCATGCTTGCCTCGGGAGGACGACGTTTACCACGGGACCGTGGTAAACCGTTCGGACGGATGAACCGTCAGGAGGCCTTCTTGGCCACTTCGTCGCGGGTGAGGACGGTCGGGCCCTCGTCGCCGCGGACGGTGGCGCCGGTGACGACGACCTTGGCGACGTCGTCGCGCGAGGGGATGTCGTACATGACGGGCTGCAGCACGTGCTCGATGATCGAGCGCAGACCGCGGGCGCCGGTGTCGCGGGCGAGCGCGAGGTCGGCCATGGCCTCGCAGGCGTCGTCGGTGAACTCCAGCTCGACGTCGTCGAGCTCGAAGAGCCGCACGAACTGCTTGGTGAGCGCGTTGCGCGGCTCGGTGAGGATGGAGACCAGCGCCGGCTTGTCGAGCTTGTCGACCGCGGCGATGACCGGCAGACGGCCGATGAACTCGGGGATGAGGCCGAACTTCAGCAGGTCCTCCGGCAGCACCTGGGAGAACAGCTTCTCCGGGGCCGTCTCGGGCTTCTTCTCCGCGACACCACCCGTGTTGAACCCCAGGCCGACCTTGCCGCTGCGCTGCTCGATGATCTCCTCGAGCCCGGCGAACGCGCCGCCGACGATGAACAGCACGTTGGTGGTGTCGATCTGGATGAACTCCTGGTGCGGGTGCTTGCGTCCGCCCTGCGGGGGCACCGACGCGGTGGTGCCCTCGAGGATCTTCAGCAGCGCCTGCTGCACGCCCTCGCCCGACACGTCGCGGGTGATCGACGGGTTCTCGGCCTTGCGCGAGATCTTGTCGACCTCGTCGATGTAGATGATGCCCGTCTCGGCCTTCTTGACGTCGTAGTCGGCGGCCTGGATGAGCTTGAGGAGGATGTTCTCGACGTCCTCGCCGACGTAGCCGGCCTCCGTGAGCGCGGTGGCGTCGGCGATCGCGAACGGGACGTTCAGCATGCGCGCCAGCGTCTGGGCGAGGTAGGTCTTGCCGCAGCCCGTGGGGCCGACCATGAGGATGTTGGACTTCGCCAGCTCGACGCCGTCGTCCTTGGCGCGTCCGGTCGTGGCCTGGGCCTGCACGCGCTTGTAGTGGTTGTAGACGGCCACCGCGAGGTTCTTCTTCGCGTTGTCCTGGCCCACCACGTAGCCGTTGAGGAACTCGAAGATCTCGTGCGGCTTGGGCAGCTCGCCGAGGCTCAGCTCGGCGCCCTCGGCCAGCTCCTCCTCGATGATCTCGTTGCAGAGGTCGATGCACTCGTCGCAGATGTACACGCCGGGGCCGGCGATGAGCTTCTTGACCTGCTTCTGGCTCTTGCCGCAGAACGAGCACTTCAAGAGGTCGGCGGTCTCACCGATGCGTGCCACGGGCGCGCTCCCTTCCGTCGAACGAACACTCACGACGCGGACGTCGTGTCGCCAGCCTCACACTACCGGCCGGCTCGGACCACCACCTGCGAACCGGCGACGCCACGCGCGTGTCGTGGCGTCGCCGGGTCGGTCAGACGGCGGGGGTCTTCAGCGAGTCGAAGACCTGGTCGATGATCCCGTACTCCTTGGCCTGCTCGGCCGTCAGGATCTTGTCGCGCTCGACGTCCTTGCTGACGTCCTCGGGCGTCTTGCCGGTGGCGTCGGCGATCATCTGCTCCATCAGCGAGCGCATGCGCAGGATCTCGTTGGCCTGGATCTCCAGGTCGGAGATCTGGCCGCCGGTGCCCTCGGTGTACGGCTGGTGGATGAGGATGCGGCTGTTCGGCAGCGCGTAGCGCTTGCCGGGCGTGCCGGCGGCCAGCAGGACCGCGGCGGCGGAGGCCGCCTGGCCCAGGCAGACGGTCTGCACGTCGGACTTGAGGTAGCGCATCGTGTCGTAGATCGCCGTCATCGCGGTGAACGAGCCACCCGGGCTGTTGATGTACAGCTGGATGTCACGGTCGGCGTCCATCTGCTGCAGGCAGAGCAGCTGCGCCATGACCGCGTTGGCCACGTCGTCGCTGATCGGCGTGCCGACGAAGATGATGCGGTCCTCGAACAGCTTGGCGTAGGGGTCGATGCGCCGGAACCCGTAGGACGTGCGCTCTTCCCACTGGGGGATGTAGTAGCTCATCGTGCAACCTCTCCGGCGCTCTTGATGACCTGGTCGATGAAGCCGTAGTCCTTCGCCTGGTCGGGCGTGAACCAGCGGTCGCGGTCGGCGTCGGCCTCGATCTGCTCGATCGACTGGCCGGTGTGCAGCGACTGCAGCTCGTTGAGCTGCTTCTTGAGCAGGATGGACTGCTGCGCCTGGATCTTGATGTCCGACGCGGAGCCGCCGATGCCGCCCGAGGGCTGGTGCATCATGATGCGCGCGTGCGGCAGCGCGTAGCGCTTGCCCGGCGCACCGGCGGCCAGCAGGAACTGCCCCATCGACGCGGCGAGGCCCATGGCCACGGTGGCGACGTCGTTGGAGATGAACTGCATGGTGTCGTAGATGGCCATGCCGGAGTCGACCGAGCCGCCGGGGCTGTTGATGTACAGGAAGATGTCGGCGTTCGGGTCCTCCGCGTTGAGCAGGAGCATCTGTGCGCAGATCGCGTTGGAGTTGGAGTCGCGCACCTCCGACCCGAGGAAGATGATCCGCTCGCGCAGCAGGCGCTGGTAGATGTGGCCGTCGAGGTCGGAGGGCCCGACGTCGGTGCCGGCCATCATGCGCAGGCCCGACGCGTCCGGACCCGGACCGTGCTGGGTGCTGACGTCTGGTGTGTTCACGTTCTCGACCCTAGAGGGCGAAGGGGCGCGAGACACGCGCGAACACGCCCTGTTCGCTGACAGCGTGACACGGCTCGCGCCCCGACCCGGTCAGTCCGAGGTGCCCACGACGGTCTGGTCCCAGTCCATGACCGAGCCCGTGACGACCCCGCTCGCGTCGCTCAGCAGCAGCACGACGATGCCGGCCGCGTCCTCGGGCGTCGCGAGCCGCCCGGCGGGGAGGCGCTCTGCGGCGCGCTCCCGCCAGTCGTCGCCGGCGTCGTGGAAGCGTCGCTGGATGACGTCCTCGCCGTCGGAGTCGGTCCAGCCGATGTTCACGCCGTTGACGCGCACGCGGTCGAACCGGTGGGCGTAGGCGGCGTTCTTCGTCAGCCCGGCGAGCCCGGCCTTGGTGGCGGAGTACGGCGCGAGGTGGGGCTGTCCACCGTGCGCGCTCATGGTGAGCACGTTGACGACCGAGCCCGGCTCGCCGCGGCGGACCATGTCGCCGATCGCGGCCTGCATGAGGAAGAACGGGCCGCGCAGGTTCACCGCGACGTGCTGCTCGAACATCTCCGGCGTCGTGTCGAGCACGCTGCCGCGCTCGGTGAACCCGGCCGCGTTGACCAGTCCGTCGACCCGGCCGTGGGCGGCCACGGTGGCCTCCACGGCAGCGCGGCACTCGTCGACGTCGGCCACGTCGCAGCGCACGAACCGGGCGTCGCCGAGGGCGGACAGGTCGGCGACCGCCGCCTCGCCGACGTCGGCGCGACGTCCGGTGACGACCACCCGGGCGCCCTCGCGGAGCGCGGCCTGGGCGATGGCGAGACCGACGCCCTGGGTGCCTCCGGAGACGAGGACGACGCGG
Organism: Aeromicrobium sp. CnD17-E; assembly: GCF_024124745.1. GTDB lineage: Bacteria > Actinomycetota > Actinomycetes > Propionibacteriales > Nocardioidaceae > Aeromicrobium. The sequence goes on along the minus strand of NZ_JAMXRU010000033.1, from coordinate 4,956 downwards.
TCGTCGAGGGAGCCCATCACCCGGCTCCGTCCGTGCGACGCCGCGCGGCGTACGCGCCGAGCGCCTGGCCGACCTGGTCGGCGTCGCGGCCGGCGGCGAGCGCCTGCTCGACGATCTCCGCCTGCGACAGCGGGGTCATGCCGTCGACGGGCTGGTCGAGGTCGAGGTTCGTCGGGAACGGGTAGCCCTCCGCGACCGAGGCGACCACACGACGCAGGGCGGCGTCGGACCAGCCGGCGGCCTTGCGCTCCAGCAGCGTCGGGTAGACCGCCGTCGTCGCGCGGGCCCGGTCGACGGCCTCCATGGCACGCCCGAACGCCGACGAGACCTGCAGCAGGTTCGCGACCCGCTGCACGTCGGCCGAGACGTTGCTGCCCGCGCCGTGCAGCAGGGCCGGGTTGAAGAACACGGCGTCGCCCTTCTCCAGCGGCAGCTGCACGTGGTGCTCGGCGAAGTAGTCGCGCACGTCGTCGCGACGGTAGGCGAGGTAGCCGGGTCCGTACTTCTGCGAGTGCGGCAGGTACAGCGTCGGGCCGCTCTCGACCGGCATGTCGACGTGCGCGACCGCGCCCTGGAGCGTGAGGACGGGCGAGAGGAGGTGCACGTGCGCCGGGTAGCGCGCTGCGACCTCGTCGGACAGGAAGCCGAGGTGGTAGTCGCGGTGCGGGTCCTGGGCCACGCCGCCGGGTCGGACGACGTTCACCTGCGACGTCACCTGGTAGGCGGGACCGAGCCACGCGGTCGACACGAGGGCCAGCACGTCGTTCGCGTAGTAGTCGACGAACGTGGCGGGGTCGGTGACGGCCAGCTTCTCCAGCGCGTTCCAGATGCGGTCGTTGGCACCGGGCTTGGCGAAGTGGTCGCCCGCTGCTCCTCCCGCGGCCTTCTCCTGCGCGATGACCTCCTCGAAGGCGGCCGTGGCGCGGTCGACGACGTCGTGGTCGTCCCAGGCGCCCTTGAGCACGACGATCCCCGGTCCGTCGGTGAGCGCGTGGACGAGCTCGGCGCGCACGGCGTCCTCGCCCTCGGGCGACGCGACGGCAGCGCGCAGCGTCGCCGAGGCGTAGACGACGACGCCCTGCTCGACGCCGGCGGCGTGGGGGTAGTCGTCGGCGCGGGTGGGCTCGGACACGACCTCGACGAGGTCGGCGAGGCGCACGTCGTCGGGGGTGAACCGCGCGCGGCGCGCGGCGGCTCGGTCGGCAGGGGCGGTGTGGTCGACGAGACTCATGCTCGGCTCCTCGGGTCGGGCGGGGCGGGTGGGTACGGCACCACGCTAGGTCCGTCCGTGGGTGCGTGGGGCGTCGAGAACCCCTCAAGAACACCTCAGGAAGGGGTCGCGAGCACTAGGCTGCGCGGGTGCCCCACCGTCACAAGGTCCGCGAGATCGCGCAGCAGAGCGGACTGAGCGAGGCCACCGTCGATCGCGTGCTGCACCGACGCCCTGGCGTGCGCGCGGCCACCGTGGCCGAGGTGGAGCGCGCCGTCGAGGAGCTCGACCGGCAGGCGTCCCAGCTGCGGCTGGTCGGGCGCACGTTCCTGCTCGACCTCGTCATGCAGGCGCCCGTCCGGTTCAGCACGGCGGTGCGCGCGGCGCTGGAGGCCGAGCTGCCGTCGCTGCGCCCCGCGGTCGTGCGCTCGCGGTTCCACCTGCGCGAGGAGGCCGACGTCGGTGCCATGGTCGCGACCCTGCGCGACGTCCGACGTCGACGCTCCCACGGCGTCGTGCTGAAGGCACCTGACCACCCCGACGTCGCGGCCGAGGTCGCGGCGCTGTCCGACGCAGGCGTCCCCGTGGTCACGCTGGTCACCGACGTGCCACGCAGCCGTCGTCTGGCGTACGTCGGCATCGACAACGCGGCCGCCGGCCGCACCGCCGCGTACCTGGTGGCGCAGGCCGCCCCCGAGTCGGGTGCGGTCCTCGTGACCCTGAGCCGCAGCGACTTCCGCGGCGAGGAGCAGCGGGTGGAGGCGTTCGTCGACGCGCTGGCCGACCTGGCGCCGGACCGTCGCGTCGTCGACCTGACGGACACCGACGGCCTCGACCCGACCACGGGTGCGGGGGTGCGGGAGGCGTTGGCCGCCCACCCCGACGTGGACGCCGTCTATTCGGTAGGCGGCGGCAACCGCGCGACGCTCGACGCGTTCGCCGACGTGGGACGCTCGCCGCAGGTCTTCGTCGCCCACGACCTCGACGCCGACAACACCGAGCTGCTGCGGACCCGCCGCGTCCACTACGCCCTGCACCACGACCTGCGCGCCGACACCCGTCGGGCCTGCCGCCTCCTCCTGCAGCACCACGGCGCCCTCCCCGGCGCGCCGACGTCGGTGCCGTCGCAGGTCCAGGTCGTGACGCCGTTCAACCTCCCCCGCGCCTTCACCACCCCCTGAGCCCGCCCCGCGCCCCGCTCAGCGTGACCAGCCCCCGTTGAGCGTGACGTCTGAGGGGCAGATCCCGTCGACTCGCCCCGCAGACGTCACGCTCAGCGGGGGTGGGGGCGCGGAGGTGGGGAGGGGCGAGTGTCGCGCGGGGTGAGGGTCAGACGGTGAAGGCCTCGCGGAAGGCGTCCATGGCACGCCGGCTCCCGTCGACGGAGGGGTCGCTCGCCCACGCCTCCATCGCCACGACGCCGGTGTAGCCGGCGTCGGCGAGGGCCTGCGCCACGAACGACCAGCGCACCTCGCCCGTGCCCGGCTCGCAGCGTCCGGGCACGTCGGCCACCTGCACCTCGCCGGTGTACGGGACGGCCGCGCGCACGAGCTCCACGAGGTTCCCCTCGCCGATCTGCGCGTGGTACAGGTCGAGGTTCATCCGCAGGTGCGGGCTGCCGACCGCGCGCACGAGGGCGAGCGTGTCGGCGGCCCTCGCGAACGGCGTGCCGGGGTGGTCGACCGCCGTGTTGAGGTTCTCCAGCACGTAGGTGACGTCGTGCCGCTCGGCCAGCTCGGCCACCCGCTCGAGCGTGCGCACCGCCGCGACCCAGTCCTCACCCGTCGTGACCGCGACGGGCCGCACCGGCAGGCCGCCCTCCCCCAGGCCCGTGCCGTGGATGTTGAGGGACGGGCAGCCGATCGCCTGCGCGAACGGGATCGACTCCTCGGCGGTCCGCAGCAGGTCGTCGGCGCCGTCCTGCGTCGTGAGGTCGCCCGTGACGTAGCCGGTCATCGACGTGAACGACGCGCCGGTCGCACGCAGCGCCTCGGCGTCCTTCTGCGTCCAGTCCCAGATCTCGACCGCGAAGCCGGCGTCGTGGATGTGCTGGACCCGTGCGAGGTGGGGCAGCTCGGTCAGGACCATCTCGGAGCAGATGGCGAGGGTGAAGCCCATGTCAGTCCTCCTGGGGGACGCTGGTGGCGACGGCCGCGCGGCCGCCGGTGGTGACGGAGTCGATGCACGCCTGCGCGACGGCGAAGGCGGCGAACGCCTCGTCGCCCCCGACGGCCGGCGGGCGTCCTTCGCGGACGGCCGCGCACAGCTCGGCCAGCTCGTCCGTGTAGGCGTCGCGCAGCAGCTCCGTGTCGCTGTGCGCCGTGCTCGCGGTGCGACCGCTCTCCCCGTGCACGCGCAACGACGACGACGCACCCTCGCCCATCGTGACCATGCCCTCGCTGCCCAGCACCTCCCCGCGGACGTCGTAGCCGTACACGGCGGCGAAGCTCGCCTCCGCCGTGCCGATGGCGCCGTTCGAGTACCGCACGACCACGGTGGCGTGGTCGAGCAGCGTCGCGTGGCCGGGGAACAGCAGCGAGTCGGCCGTGGCCACGACGTCGACGGCGCGCGCCCCGGGGTTCAGGAAGTTGAGCGTGTCGAAGTCGTGGATGAGCGTCTGCGTGAAGATCGTCCAGGGAGCGACGCCGGCCGGGTCGGACGGACCCCGTCCGGGATCGCGGGTCAGCGAGCGCAGCTGACGGACCTCGCCCAGCCCCCCGCTCGCGACGAGGTCCCGCGCCTGCGCGAACTCGCGGGCGAAGCGACGGTTGAAGCCGACCTGGAACACGACGCCGGCCGCGGCGGTGGCCCGACGCGCCTCGTCGATCTCGGTGAGCGACATGCCGGCCGGCTTCTCGCAGAAGACGTGCTTGCCTGCGTCGGCGGCGGCCACGACGAGGTCGCGGTGGGCGACCGACGAGGCGGCCACGACGACCGCATCGACGTCGGCGGCGCCGAGCACGGCGTCGACCTCGGTCTCGCCGCGCGCCCCCAGCGGTGTGGCGACGGAGGCCGCGGCTCCCGGACGGGGGTCGACGACGGCGACCAGGTGCGCGTCGGGCACGCGGCGCGCGAGGGTCTCGGCGTGGGCCGCACCGATGCGGCCGGCGCCGACGAGCGCGATGCGGACGGGGGTGGAGGTCATGGTGGTCCTTCGGAGGGGGTGGGAGTGCCGGAACGGCGCGCGACACCGCGAGGTCTAGAACGTTCTAGTAGAACGTTCTAGGGAAGGGTAGGGTGTGACCACGTCCAGCGTCAACGGGTCGCCCGTCCCGCACGCTCGACGTCCGGACGACAGGAGCACCGATGGCGCGCACGACCCTCGCCGACGTCGCGCGCGAGGCCGGTGTCTCGGTGGCGCTCGTCTCGATCGTCATGCGTGACGCCCCCGGCGCCAGCGACGCGACCCGCGCCCGCGTCCGCGACGTCGCGGACCGGCTCGGGTACGTGCCCGACCAGCGCGCCCGACTCCTGCGCAGCACGGACACCCGCCTGCTCGGCGTCACGTTCGACCTGCACCAGCCGTTCCACGGCGACCTCGTCGAGCACCTGTACGCCGCAGCCGCCGACCACGGGTACGACGTCGCGATCAGCGCGGTCGCGCCCTCGCGCGACGAGCGGTCGGCGGTGCAGGCGTTGCGCCGCGAGCGCTGCGACGCGCTCGTCCTGCTCGGGCCCGACCTCTCCCCCGACGAGCTCGCGGCGCTCGGCGCCGACCTGCCGACCCTCGTCGTCGCGCGCCGCAG